>JAAEEP010000015.1 GCA_013415695.1 Methanomassiliicoccales archaeon
TTGGTTCTCCGCCTCACCTCCCATCAGAATCAGGGCTCCGGCTATCGCCGCCACAACAATAATAATGACGACAATGGCCGCGATGACCTTGGTCATCGAGCCTCCGCCGCCGCCCCGCTCTTCAGGAAGGGGTATTTCGCCTTCACCTTCCATTAGCTTTCCTCCTTTATCCGTATATTATAGGATAAACTAGATTTTGTAACAGTTCGTTGCTATATATAGATTGTGGATTTGTCTGGACACTGGGCAATTCAATTTACATTCTTTGGAAGTTTTTCTTAAATTCCTCGATGTTTTTGGACAATTTGTCCAAAATAATAAGACGAGTTAGATTTTAGACACCATCCTTAGAAATATGCTATCGATTAAATCTCGGATATTGTAATTAATTGACCGATAATAATCTCATATGATCTCTAACTCTACTTGGTCTGTTCCTTGAAGGATCATTTTCTTCGCCCACACCAGCTTCCTTATCTTCTCTTTGGACTTCCTTCCCTCTTTCTCTCGAGGATTTTCGAAATCGAATCCAACGAGGATTATTCTACGAACACCGAAGTGGAGAGCCATCATCACGGCTCTATCACCATCTGTGAATCCCCCGAAATTGAACAGATTGCCGAATGGTCTGCACTGGACCGTTGGAGTGATCAATCCTGGAAAAAGGGGGAGATGCTCGCTCACTGAATACATATTGTCTCCATGAGCATGGATGACGGCTATGCTTCCCTGAACATTGGACTCGATCTCGTCCTCGATATTTCCATCGAGGTCGGTCACGATGATTTCAGGAATCACTCCGATATCCAATAGAGATGAGGTGGCACCATCAGCCGATATGACAGTCCCCTCAAGTTTGGCCCTTTCCAAGGCTTCCTCCAGATCCGGTCCGTGACCAATTATTGTGGCCGTCTCACAAAACCTTCTGCAGAGACATTCGATTCCGCATATCCTATCCCTCGGGCAGAGCGAATCGAGAAGTCTTGCAGCCTCAATATCCCTCACAGGATCATATCCCATATCCTTCAGGATATCATGGTAGATGGGCTCCCACTCTTCGAATTCCATCGAGCACACCTAATCTATGGACTCTGCTGCCTCGGAGATCTCCTTCTCATCTTCTTCTATGCGTCTGGACATGGAGCGGAGGGAGGTGTTAAGCAGTCCGCCAAAGACCCCCAACAGGAAGCCTGTCATCATCTCGAGTATGATGATGCCCTCATCGTAGTTGCGATATCCCAGGAAGAACTCTGTCGCGTCAAGGGCGCCCTGAAGGATGAAGGCGATGGCGAACACCGTCACCGAAAGTACCAGGTATGTCCAGTATACCTTCCCCCTTGAAAGGTAGTTGTTCAGGAACCTGCCAGTTTCGTAGCAGAAGATGGCGAAAGCCCACATCCAGAGATTCGCGGATACGAATACGATTATCTGGAGGAATATGTCCGCATCTGGATCGGATAGGGCTGTGTCAACTCCGTATGCTAGGCCAGCGATAATCAGAACCACTGTCAGCACTGCGAACGGAATCATCTGGCTTCCAGATCTTACGGCCTTTCCAGCCCTTCTGGACCAATTGCGAGCTCTATCGACTACTCTGTAGGCATAGAAGATAAGGTATATGCCAAGTACCAATGTTATGGTGCCTCCGGCCATCTCTGATATCGTCCCTGGGTCCCAGTCCGTGTAGAGCTGGAATAGCTTAGGCATCAGTGAGAAGAACCCAAACAAGGCCAGGATGAGGCCGATTGGGGTGAGGATTCTCTTCCTCATCTTATCATCCTGGAGGGTCTTGAGGATGATGTAATAGGTACCCTCGACACTCGGCGCCTGCTTCACGAACACCTTTCTTACGGAGTCGACCTTCACCCTTGAGGAGATGATGGGATAGATGTACTCGTCCTCTGCCCCATCGCTGACCAGGATGACCCGTTCGGGCTTGACGACCTCTAGCACATTCTCCAGTTGGTTGGTTAGAGTCAGATCCGACTCGTACCCGACCTTGATATCTCCGCAGATGGTCGCAACCTCTACATCCATCCCTTTCTTCACCATTTCATCATACATACTGATGGCTGCCAATAGGGTGTTGGTGTCTGAATCCTCGGCGTCCTTCAACCCTAGGGCCAGGGCTGCTTCGAGGTTATCCTCCCTTCCAATGAAAGGTCCGGAGAGCCCCGCCTTCTCGCCGAAGTCGTTGTCTCGGTCCACAGAGAGAACCAGGATCGTCATCCATCTTTCCAATCCCGATTCTATCTATTTGAAGCTTTTTATCTAATTCCTCACGTGGCCACCTAAAATTTCGACTCTTCACTCATTATCCAACTCGATCCTTCTCTCCAGAGTCATCGAATGGATTATCATTAATCTCAAGTTCGAAAAAAAAGGTTAAATGTATTGACGGAGATGTTGCAGGGACGCTGATGGAAGGAAGGTCAAGCTTCAAGGAGTGCCCTCGATGTGGGCTTAGGAACCGGTTATCCGCCACAAAGTGCGATTTCTGCGGTTATGAGTTCAAGGGCTCAAGTGAGGAGTGGTCCGATTACGTGGACATCCTAGAGAAGCTCAGCAAAGGGGACGAGGTCCGCCCGGTAGACGAGGATCTTTCAAAGAAGATCGAGTCAACACTTGTTAAGAAAAGAGATGTTGAAGAGGTCATGGTTGAGGGATCGGCTGCTGCCGCTGGCATAGCGGTGATTGGGGGCAGAGAATCGATCGAGGAAGATCAGATCGTCACAGAGGTAGATGAACCCAAGGAGGTCGTAGAGTTCGTGGATTCCATGATCGAGGATGATACATCAGAACCGATCTCCCGAGAGACAGAGGAACCTACTGCGGAAGTTGAGACCACAGAGGGGGCAAGCCTGGAGTATTTGGAGGAACTGATCTCCGATGAATCGGAAGCAATTCCAGAGGCCAAGTATTCGGAAAGGGATGAAAGACATGGTTTGGAAGCTGCGGCAGCCGCTGGTGCACTTGCCGCCAAAACGGCCGAACCAGAGGAACCGGAACTTGAGATTCCTGTAGAGCGAATGATGGAGGATGTTCCGGATATCGAAAAAGAATTGGCAACTGAAGAGATCCGTGAATTCAGTATAGAGCAATACGCCGAGGAAGTACCTGAGTTCCAAGAAGAGATCGCAGTCGAGGAAGAGACCATAGAATCCTTTATTCCCGTTGAACTGGAGGAACCGGGTCCAGTGGAGATCGAGGAAACTCCACCTCAATCTGCTGAGACGGCAACGCCAGAATCACTTGTAGCTGTGGAGGGAGAAACAGATGAGGTGGAACTGACCGAGGGCGAAGAGGTCATTTCATCACCTTCACCCGCTATCCCATTCGCGGCATCTATGGGCGTAGGAGCCGTATTGTACTTGGCAGCAATGGGCGGTTATCTCTTCCTCTCTTTGGATGCGGCCTTGGTATGGGCATTGGCCATTCTTGGGTCAGTAATGATATTGTTCGGTTTCCGGCGCTTCTACGATGTCCTGCTTCCGGTGTCAGAGGCGCGAAAACGTAATGCGGGGCAATGACCGTTTGCCCTTTTTCTGCAGCCTCACCTTGATATATCATCAGAATGTGATGTATCTACGTAGATTGAATTCATAAATGGTGGTGATTGAACGAGAATCGTCTGGCATGGTCATGCCTGCTTCGAAATAATTGGTACATCCACTTTGGTAGTGGACCCTCATGATGGTAAGTCCATCGGTATCAAGACGCCCGTTGTGAGGGCAGATGTTGTCCTGGTCAGTCATGATCATTTTGACCACAACTGTGCCAGGATCGTCAAGGGAGACTTCACCAAGATCGCGGTCGAAGGCGAACGGCAGGTCGACGGGGTATTGGTGAAGGGTCTGAAGGCCTATCATGACGAGGTCCAGGGGGAAAGACGCGGGTCCATTTTGATTTACCGTTTCGAGATGGACGACGTCTCCTTCTGTCACTGTGGGGATCTAGGGCACACATTATCCAAGGAGCAGGTGGAGGCTTTGACACCAATAGATGTGCTCTTCGTACCAGTTGGTGGAGTGTTCACTATCGACGGAGAGGCTGCACAGGAGATAGTAAGTCAGTTGAAGCCCAAAATCGTGGTCCCTATGCATTTCCGTGTAGGGGGTCTGTCACTTTCAATACAGACGCTGGATCCCTTCCTGAAAGATATCAGCGAGGAAAAGATATTCAGGGTAGGGAACGAGGTTGACATCCTACCAGAAGATCTTCCGACTGAAACGGAGTACTGGGTATTCTGTCTTTAGAATATGCCTTGATTATTATCAAATGAAACCCAGGCTGTCCTCGACCCTGCCTAGCTCTATAGGCGTGCTTCTAGAACCTATTGCAGCACCCTTGGTGTTGGCGATCATACAAGCCCCCACCAATGCTGCTCCGTAGTTCAAGGTACCCAGGGAAGCGGGAACCTTGAACAGTCCACTCAGCATCTTCAACTCAGCCTCAGATGTCTTGGGATGGCAGAGAATTCCCTTATTCGTGACCACGCATGCAGACCCCACAGTGTTCGAGCCAGCAATCGTTCCCTGTACAGTCTCAACCTGAAGTGTTCTCTCGATACCTTTTATAGCCTTCTTTCCAAGCCTGGGATTGACTAGGGCGGCGTTATCGTTTACCAGAATGTTGTTCCCAGCAGCGTTCAACCTGTCGTCCAGTCGGGCGACTGGGACATGTTTTTCGATCACTTCGAGCTCCCGATCATTGGCCATTCCCGAGACCATCGCTCCGTAGGAATTGACGGCCATGAGGGAACCGATGATATTGGCACCTGCAATAGAGGTCTTTTCCACCGCGACCTCCAGGCAATCCTCTATATCCTGAATAAGTGATTTTGCCGAGTCGAGTGGTACTAGAGAGAAGCACTCGTTCGCCACTGAATAGACACCGATGTACGGGTTGCCATCGTAGCTAGAGAGCTTCATCATGTGGTTGCACCAGTGGTCATTCCTCGGCGAGTGAGACCTCGACGAGGCCGTCCTCGAACTTGATGGCCTTCACCCTGATGCTGGATGGGGGTTTCTGTATTCCCCTGGACCAGATCTTCTCATTAAGGGCTCCGTCTATCCAGACGTCATCCTCATCGGCCTTGAGATGCCTGACCACGTACTCCCTGATCTCGGCGATAGCCCGCTTCGCTCGCCTGGTGCGGGGAACGGCCTTTGTCTTTCGAAGCGGGATGTTAAGAATCCTCTCTTCCTCTTCCATATGACTCACGACTCGGGATTACTTCTTAAGTTTATTCATTCTCCAACTCCTCCTCTTAGGATGGCGGAGGAACTGTCTGTTCGTCTTCATCATCACCCATGCGGGCACTCGTCTGTTCTGCTTGCCCGCCTTCAGGAGCCTCGACTTCATTGCGTGGGGCTTGTTCCTGGTCATGATCATTTCCTCTCGATAGTTATCTCGCGCTTCTGGGGTGCCAGCTTTCTTAGGATGGCTCTGAGCGTATCATCGTCGATTTCATGGTCAAGCCTTCCCGAGGAAGCAAGCGAAATAAGTTGATCCTCAACAAGTCTGGCCACTTCAGGATGGGCTATCTTGACCGTTCCCAGGCGCTCTCTGGCCTGAGGGGTCAGGATGCTCCGAAGAATCGCCTGCCTCTGATCCTCGATACGCTTGGCCTGCTCTTCAGCGGCGGCCTGCTGGGCAACTTGATCATGCTGCTGCCTTTGGATCTCGGCGAGACGCCGTCTTCGAAGTTCTTGTAGCTCAGGATCCTCCATGGGCTCTCCCTTCAATCGCTCAAAGTATCGTGGACCTCTTTGGCCACGTTATCCAGCAGGGATCGTCCCTTGGGGCTCACGACCCTGCCCTTGTTACTATCCCTGACAACCAAACCTGAGGACTCCAGCTGCATCATGCACTTTCGGGTAATAGAACCACTGCCTTTGACTGCCTTATTGGGCTTCGAACCTCTGTCGGCATAGCCGCCATACTCCGCTGCAAGCCGGGAGGTCCCTATCGGCCCTTTCATGTATATCTTCCTCAGAATGGACGCGGTCCGGATATACCACCAGTCCTCCTGAATGGGGGACCTCTCACGGTGCCTGCCGGTCTTGGCAAAGAACGCCCACTCAGGAGCCTCGATGGTCTCGAACTCCTTAAGCTTAGTGGCCGTCATCTCAATCAGTTTGTCAGGGGGAACATCATAGACGGTAACCATCTAATCTACCTCAATTAGCATCATTACTGAATAGGCTATAGGCTGACCGCATTAACAAACTGCCTATATAAAAGGATTGTGGGTCATGGAGCCTGATGGCCATTGCCGAAAGGATTGATATACCTTCCCAACTATCATGCAGGCGTGAGGTTCGTTCTAGCCATTACAGGTTCCTCAGGAATACCTTATGGAACGAGATTATTAGAGACCTTCCAAGGTGAGAGCGTACTGGTGGTCTCCGATACGGCCAAGGGTATGTTGGAGATGGAGGCAGGGATCACCTACGAAGAACTGGCGTCCAAGGCGAACCATGTTTTTGACGATAAGGATCTCTTCGCACCGATAGCTTCTGGCAGCTGCCGCTTCGATGGCATGGTGATCGCCCCATGCTCGGTTTCAACCATGAGCAAGGTGGCCAGCGGTATAGCGGACACCCTGATAACCCGAGCTGCCTCGGTGTGTCTGAAGGAGGGAAGGCAGTTGATACTTGTTCCCAGGGAAACACCTGTCACTGAAATCATTCTCGAGAACCAACTGAGGTTGGCCAGGGCCGGGGCTATGATCCTTCCCGCTTCTCCTGGATTCTATCATCGACCAAAAGACTTGGATGATATGATTGATTTCGTGGTCGGAAAGATATTGGATCAGATCGGACAGGACCATGCCCTCTACAAGCGATGGGGCGGCCTGGATTGAAGCGGGTCATTTGTTCTCCTTCCGGGCTTTTTTCCACTCCTTGTGCTTGATCTTCTCTTCTGTTCTCACCCTCTGGAGTCTTCCTGGAGCCCACCAGTTGTATCCTTCAAGGAGGACCATTATTGCTGGGACGAGGTAGATGCGCACGATGGTGGCGTCCAGGAGGATGGCAAAGGCAAGGGCGAAGCCGAATTGCTGCAGCAGGGCTGTCGAGGAAAGCATCATGGTGGCGAATGCGCCGGCCATTATGATCCCGCAGATGGTGATGACCTTTCCGGTCCTTTCCACAGCTTCCACTATGGCCTCCTTGTCGTTCTTTCCCTTGGAGACCTCCTCCCTGATTCGCGTGGTGAGAAGGATGTCATAGTCCATTCCCAAGCCCATGCATATCACGAACAGCATCATAGGCATCATCCATAGGATGGGGGTGCCTACGATATGGATGAAGACCAGCATGGTGATTGCTATGGTCCAAGAGATGCTCAGAAGAATGGTGATGATCAGCCTAAACGGGATCAGGACGGATCCCAAGACCACAAGGAGGACCAGGTATATGCCGACGATGACGGCGATCTGCATTTGGCTGAAATCTTCCTGAACCATCTCAGATATGTCGAACATTACGGCGGTGCTACCCGTGGTCAATACCTGCTGGACAGAGGGATAGCTTATCGTCGCGTTCGATCCCACGGATCTTATCTCGGTCACCAGGTCAATGGATTCCTTGGCGAAGGGTTCGGTCTCCAAGATCACTTGGATGAGCACGGCTGTCCGGTTCTTTCCAACCATGTGCTTCATGAGGCTGAGATACTCCGTTGCAACCAAGGGCGAATATTCTGAAAGATTCCGGTAGTTGATGAGTTCGCCCAATGGTCGAGTGGGTGACATCACCTCCTTGACATGGGGAAGGGAATCCAGATCATGAGAAATGTCCTCCACTATGTCAAGGCTCTCCATATCGAACTTATCGCCGTCCAGGACGACTATGGTGAAGTTGACGGTCATGAAGGTCGGGTCGATTCTTCCCTGACCAAAGCCGTCGCCTAGGACTTCGAGACCTTGTTTGCTCTCGGTGTCTGGCATTCCAGCTATGAAGTCGTAACTCGTCTCCAGTGTTAGAACGAGGTAGGTGGTTGGAACCGATATTAAGAGTGCTGCCAACACGATTACCTTGGCGTGCTTGACGGCAAATCTTGCGCTTTTTCCAAAATACCCAATCTTCTCCTTGATGTCCTTCCTGATCGATTTCCCCCTTCTTCCGGTTTCGAGTTTGGATGGCCAGAACAGCCTGTCCCCCAATAGACATATGATTGATGGGAGGAGTGTCAAAGCAACAAGAAGGGCGATGAGTATCCCTATCGCGAGCGAGAGCCCCATGGATTGAAGCAACGCAAAGCGTCCGAGAGCGAGAACTCCGAAACCGATCATGACAGTCATTCCGGAGGTGGTGACGGCCTCACCCGCCCACTCCACCGAGATCCGCACGCTCTCCTCCTTGCTCAGGCCATTGGTCCTCTCCTCTCTGTACCGTGAAAGGATGAAGATGCAGTAATCACAGCCAGCACCAAGCATGGCGGTTATCATGATCGCCAGCACCGAGTAGTGGATGGATGTCAGGTAACTGCCTATGAAGTAGATTACGGCCATTGCCACCCCGATGGCGATACCTATACTGAGCGGAGGGATGGAGCTCGCTACGATTGACCTGAAGAACATTCCTATCAATACCAGGATTAGAACGATCACGACTGGGTCTATCTTCTCAAGATCCTTGTCAAAAGCCTCGTTGATGTCGAGGTTAATGGCATCTCCACCCGTGACATATGGTATCAGGCCTTGGTACTCGGATGAGATCGAATGGACGATATCTCTCACAACTCCGACAGAGTCAGCCGCCACGGAGGAGGATTCGTACGTCAGGACCATCATTGTGGTGTCGTTCGCAGGAACATTGACCATGTTGCTGACGAGCGCCCCAGGAACGTAAATCGGAAAGAGTTCTACGGTCGAATTCCTGACCACCCGTTCGGCCAACCCATAAAGCTGGGCGAAGCTCGGTGAGTCACCAAGCATTTCAACTTCCCAAACCACCCACTTCTGGGATTCTGCTTCCAGGCTTACCATTCCCACTACCATTTCAGTTTGGGCCAGTGTATCGTTCCAGTGGGAGAATCCAAGACCAGTGAAGATGGCAAGGATCATCTCTCCCTCGTCTCCACCCAGCATCTCCGCGTAATCGATAACGGCGATGTTGACCATAGCCTCGAATTCTTCCTGATCGGGTGCTCGATCTGTCCCGTTCCACTGCTGGTAGAACAATTCGAAATACTCCAAGGCGTATGATTCGTTGATTTCTCCATCGATCAGGGACCTGCAGAACTGGTTGAGGATGTGATACTGGTCCCAGGACCAAAGATCGAAGCTGTAATAGATAAGTATGAAGAACTCCTGGAACTCCGCTGGAATGGCTTCAAGGAATGCTGGCAAGGCATCCTGGACGGCCAGTTTCGCTCTTAGGACGGGTTCATCAGCCAAGGTCGAATTCAAGGACGTTTGGTTCCAGGATGAGATGTAAAGTGAGAACCAGCTCCAGGCCATAACCTGCATGGTAGAGTTCATACCCTGCATTATGGGGTGTGACTGCAGAACTCCAACAGCTTGGGAATAGGCCGCAATATCGACCTGGAGTGTTGTCCAGTTGGGATATACCGCTCTTATAGACTGCCACACCTGGACATGGATGTCAGGCATCCCCCAGATGATGAAGGCGGACCCGTTCGACTGCCAGTAAATCTGCTGAAAGGTAAGGGGAAGGCCGAAAAGCAGTTCCGCTGTCAAGTTGACAAGGACCTTCCCCTCTGAAATTCCCCGGGACATCCCTGTCATCACACCAGAACTGTAGTCTGTAAGGCGCGAATATAGGGACTCTGAGGTCAATTTCCCTCCGATCCTTCCGTCATGGCTGGCGTTGAAAAGCTCCTTTTCAATTCGATATATGACATCCTTACTCTGGTTGTCAAGTATGTTTTCCGATGTGAGGGCGATGATGGTCGATTCACCGCTCATCACATCCCCGAACTCGTCTACAATGAACTCCATGGCCTTCTCAGATTCCAGCTGATTAGGGGCCATCTCCGTCTCCTCGTACACTAGAACATCGCCAACCATTGGGGCGAAAGGAAGGGCGATGATTAGCAGGATCATCCAGAGGATGATGATTGCCTTATGTCGCCGTACGATGATGTCCGCCAGCTTAGAGAATATGAATCGACTGCCCCCTAGACAACTGAGTGAGTTAACTCGGAATTCAATATATTAAAATGGCGTCAAGAGTGGCTCATTCCACAAAAATTGCTGGCCTTCGAGGCTGCGCCACCTTTGCCTTACCCTCAGGGTCGTGGATGCCCTCCTCATCAGCCTGTCGGACGACAACCTCGCATCCAAGCTGGGATTCTATGAAGTCCCTGGAAGATGAGAGATAGACCAATTCGTCAAACTCCACTCCAAGTGATCTCAGATCCTCGTCTGAGCGCTTGGCGATATCTTCGGCCATCTTTCGGGCGAAATTCGAAGCGTCCTTTCCCTTGGAACGGATGTCGGGATCGGCCATGGCCATCTTGGTCAGCTTTGGTATGCTGACTTCATCCTCGATCGCCATCCTCACTGCCATGGAGAATACCTTGCTCTTCCACTCGGGAGAGGTGTAAAGGAATATTCTGCTGGGAGTGATGCCCGTGACCCTCAGTATCTCCTTCACATCCGACATGACATCCTTCAGGAATTCCTCAGCTTCCTCCACATCTGTGAAGATGTCATTCTCGTTGATCTCAGGCAGGGACTCCGTGGAGACCAGTCTCTCGTTGTCCATCAATGACCAGAGTTCCTCCGCGGTATGGGGTGTGATCGGTGTCATGAGGCGGACCCATATATCCAAGACCTTCTTGGCCACATTCCCATTCCTTCCGCCCCTGCGGGTGTACCAGCGGAGGTCGTTCATCATCTCGAAGTAGACCTCGTTCGCCATCATTCTGAGGTCATATTCCTTCATCCCTTCCGCCACGAATGCCATCCTGCTGTTTGTCTTGGATAGAAGCCACCTGTCTATGATGGTCTCTGTCCCATCTGGAAGGGAGAGCAGTTCCTCAATCATGCGTCGGATCCGTTCCATTCTGGAGCGGTAATTCTCGATGGCATCCTCGTCAAACTCCACATCAGCGAATGGTGCTGCGATGTGGGCATAGTATAGCCTCAGGGGATCAACTCCGAACCTCTCTGCTGCGTCAGGAATGGGCTCCGCCCCACCCTTCGATTTCGATATCTTCCCCAGCTTCCCGGTTATGTACCAGTTGACGAAAATGCCTTGGGGCCAGTGCTTCTCGGGAAGTATCGCCACATGATTCATGAGGAATGCGGGGAAATGCACGGTCATGTGCTCCTTACCTCCAAGATTGATGTCCAGTGGGTACCAGTACTCAACCTCAGCCCTCATCCTCTCCAGCAGATCCACCTGGATCCCGGTCTGGTTGGCCACCTGGTCGACATCACCCTTGCCAAGTAGAACGAAATCGAAGAAATCCTCACTCATCTGTTCCTCTTTCACCTCACCTGAATTTGCGTAGCGGGAAATGAGATAGTATATGGGGTAGAGGGTCGAATCGGAAATCGCTTCGATTATCCACTTGTCGTCGAATGGGAAGGTGGTACCAAGCCAGTTGCCCTGTCTCACGCAGGCTCTCTCCCTGAACCAGTCCAGAACACCTTGCACATTGGAGTAATAATCATTGGGCATGATGTGCATCCTACTGGCCTGCTCCTTGCTGTTCCTGGTCAGGTCTGGATTGGCGTAATCGATGAACCATTGATCGGGAACCTTCTTGATCACCACGGGTTTTCCGCAGCGACATATGACCTCCTCGGAGAGGTCATAGAACATCTCCGCTTCATCCCGCTCTATCATCATTTCCCTGATGCGCTCCTTCGCTTCCTCAACCCGGAGGCCGGTGAACTCTCCGCAGTTCTCGTTCATGTGACCAGTGTGGTATCCCGCCTTGTAGACTATTTTCTTGGCCTCCTCAAGACGGGGATCTCCGCTCCTCTCTATGCCCATCTGCTCGATTATCTCGGCCGCGGGGAAGGGTCCGAAACCTTTCGAGTCGATAATGGCAATGGGCTCTATAGAACGGACCTCGTCCTGATCAAGGCCGAACTCCCTCAGCAGGGCATCATCAGCCTGCACCTCCCTAAGTGATATCCAGTCATCAGGGGCATCAGAGGGAACACTCGTGACCAGTCCACTTCCGACATTGGGATCGCAGAACCTCGCCGGGAGAACCAGAATCTCGCGGTGTATGACCGGTGCAACGCACTTCAGGCCAACCAGCTCCCTTCCGGGTATGGCGTCGATGAGCTCCAGGTCATCTTTCTGGTACTTCATCTTGTCGAAGGCGGGCCGACTGATCACCCAGGTCTCGTCGTTCCTCCTTACTTTGACATAGTCTACGTCAGGGTTGACCCAGAAGTTAGTCTGACCGTACACGGTCTCGGGTCTAAGGGTGGCGGCTATGAGCGTGAGCTCACCGCTCTTGAACTTGAGCAGGGTGTACTCGTTGATCTCCGCACGGCCCCCTTTTTGAAGGTCCGTCTCGGAAGCGTCTATCGCCACAGGGCCGCATTCCAAGCAGGCGGGAGCGAAGTACGGCTTCTGGATGAGCAGATCATTCTGATTCAGCTTGTAGAACTGCCACTGAATGAACTTCTTGTAATCGGGATACAGAGTGCACGTGAACCTACGCCAGTCGGCCAGGAAACCGAATCGTTTCCAGTACTGGTTAACGTAGACATCATTGAAGAAATCCACAACTCCCATAGGTGTCTCCAGATCCGGTATCTTCTCTTCTGGGCAACCGTTGGAGAGCAGGTAGTTCAGGGTGGCGGGGTCTTTACTCATCACACGGTTCGCGAGGCTTATAGCCCCGTTCCCGGTGGCGTGTGTTCCCACTGGAAACAATACATTGTACCCGGTCATTCGCTTATATCGGCTGATAGCGTCGACGTAGGTATATCCCCGCATATGCCCCACGTGCAAGTAGCCGGTCACACCGGGATAGGCGAAGATGATCATGAATTTGGGCCTGGAGCTCACTTCGGGTTCATTTATCCGTTTGGAGTACCATTGCTCCTGCCACTTTGCCTCAATCTCGGATGACCGGCTAGCCATTTTGTGCACCTGCGCAGGGTATATAGGATGTTTGTAAATACCTTTTGCGTCAATACACTTGCCCATAATAAGGGCCAGATGTCTATGAAAAAAGTGTCGCACGGTCTGTATGACACGGTGATTTTATCTTGACTATATTATGACAAAATATGACATTTTGATAATGCTTATATATCTTGTATGACATTACATATGACGGTCCTAGTGACCTAGGTGGGAACGCATGGATGGCGAGAGGATTTCACTGCGCCTAGAAAGGGAAGACCTCGAGCTCATCGACCGTTTCATAGAGGAATCTGAGGAGATATCCAATCGGTCGCAGCTTGCTAGAATTGCCATCCGCTCATACATAGAAGGGGTAAGCTCCCAACCCTCGCAGGGAGCCGATAACAGGATCAGCATTATTGTTCCCAGACCAGCAATGGGGACGATAAAGCGGTATGTAAGGGATGGGGTATACAAATCGATGGTCGAAGCCATCGAGAGCTGTGTGCGTGAACACTTCATAACCAAGGAATACATGGAAACGCTGAAGAAAAGGGCTCTCGAGGAGGAGCTCAACACGATCAGCGTGATATCCGATTGATTCCGGCGGACAAATAGTCAGCCAACGAGCAATGTCCGTGCAACTTGGGGCCAAGAAGGGATGGGATGCGCGGTTCTGTTTGGCGAACAGCTTGAGCTAATATGCTCACAATGACCTCATGGAGGAAAGGGGATGATGGAGAAATCGGTATTGGAAGAACAAATAGTCACCATGCTCACCAAGGGCCTTGTCAAGCCCAAGATCGCCGTGGTGGGCTGCGGAGGAGCAGGCAACAACATCGTTCACAGTGTATACTGGAATTCTAGGAACGAAGTGGAGACGATAGCCGTCAACACCGACGAGACCAAACTAGGAAAGATAGAGGCTCACAAGAAGGTCCTTATTGGCAAAGACATAACCAAAGGACGTGGTGCCGGTGGATTCCCTGAGGTAGGCGAGTACTGCGCCGAGTGCGCGAGAGAGATCTTCGAGGACATGCTGAGCGAGAGCGATATCGTGTTCGTGATCGCTGGCATGGGCGGAGGAACCGGTACTGGTGCTGCCCCCGTTATCGCTAAGATAGCCCGGGAAAAAGGTGCTGTGACCTTCGCAATAGCCATTAACCCCTTCTCACATGAGGTCGACAGAACCAAGAGGGCGAAGGAAGGAATAGGTAAACTGAAGGAGGCGGCAGAGACCACCATCGTTCTGGAGAACGACAGGCTCCTCGATATTGCGGGCAACCTTGCCTTGAGAGAGACCTTCTCTATAATGGAGAGGAGCATCATGAAGATCATTGAATCGGTGGACAGCAAGATCAGCGAGTCATTCTTCCTGCAAATCGAGACCGACGTAAAGGAGATGCTGGACGAGATGAATGAAGCGGAACTGGAGGACCTCAGTGACCTCACATCGAGGCGCCCTGAACCTCCCGTGCCCATGCCCCACGCCGAACTGGGGATGGGCGGTCCGGATTTCAGCCCAGGATTCGGTCCGGGCCTAGGTCCGCTTTGATCAAGTTCAAGCCAAACAGACCATACGACGGTGGGAGGTCACTCCTCCCACCTAAACTGTTTTTTCCATCAAATATGATCGAGGCTGAATTATTGAATGAATTGAAGCAGTCTTATGAACTTACCTTCTAGAACTGGTCCATGATCTCCATCGCTGCCTGGTAACCACCCTGGAATGCCCTCTCGTTCATGTCCCTGAACTTCTTGGGCACACGATATAAGAGAGACTCCTTAAGTTCCTCCACGTACAGAGGGAATCCCTTTACGGCCGCCACCGCCCCAATAAGGACGGAATTGGTAGCAATGGCGCCTCCGAATTCGATGGCAATTTCCGTGGCGTTCACAGGAATGACCTTGCTGCTAGCAGACCTCATCTTCTCGATTATGTACTCCAGGTCAGGATATTCATCCGCTCCCATGGACACCGTGATCGGTATTATGGGGTGTGTGTTAGCCACGATGTAGGTATCCTTGTTGGCATACTCCAGCGAGCGGTAGGCCTCGATGGGCTCGAATGCCAGAAGGAGATCGGCTCCTCCCTTGGGGATCAATGGTGAAATGACATTATCCCCCATTCGAATCGTTGAGGTGACGCTGCCCCCTCTCTGGGCCATTCCGTGGACCTCGCTCATGGTTACATCCATGCCCTTGCGCATCGCGGTCTCCCCAATCACCATGGATGCCAGGAGCACGCCCTGACCGCCCACGCCAACCATTTGGATGTTGTATTTCACTGGTCCACCTCCTCGATGGCCTTCTTAGGGCAGACCTGAGCGCAAACACCGCACCCTATGCACATGGTCTCCTCTATTACCACATCGTCTCCCACCCTGAAGAGAGCGGGACATGACAATTTCTCGACGCAGGTGTAGCACTTGTTGCACTTCTCTTGATCCACCTTGTACTGCCCCTTCGTCAATCGCCTCTCCTTCTTTAGGGCTAGGGGACAGGGTTTCTCCGCTATTATCACCGCCACGCCGTCGTATTCAAGCGCCTCCTTCATGGCTGCCTGGGTTCCCTTCAAGTCATAAGGGTCCACGGTCTTGACGTAGCCAACGCCCAGACCTTTCACCAAGGGCTCGATCTTGATGGCCTCTGATGTCCATTCACCGTGCTTCCTTCCGGTCCCAGGGTGAGGTTGATGGCCGGTCATGGCGGTGGTCCTGTTATCCAGTATTACCAGAACGAATCGATGATCGTTGAATACCGCGTTGATCAGCCCCGGAACGCCCGCATGGAAGAATGTGGAATCCCCTATGAAAGCCATCACCTTCTGGTCGGTTGCCTTGGAGAATCCACCCGCTGCACCGATGCTCGATCCCATACAAAGCAGGAAATCGCCCATTGTTAGCGGTGGTTGCACTCCCAAAGTGTAGCATCCTATGTCGATGCTATAGACCACTTCCTTCTTTCCAACGGCCCTCTTTGCCGCGTAAAAAGTGCCCCGGTGCGGACAGCCTGCGCAGAGCATTGGTGGTCTCCGCGGAAGGGCTATCTTCTCGACATCAAGCGGGAGCTTTCTTTCCTCCACGGACACCAGTTCCGAGAGCGATGCGATGATGTCAGGGTTGAACTCGAATGCCCGTGGGAGATGTCCTGTCCGCTTTCCGTACACCGGGACACCGATGTTATGACCCTTTGCGATCCTCAGTACCTCGTCCTCAAGGAACGGTTCCAGCTCTTCGATGACAATTACGAACCTCTTGTCCTTCATGAAATTGGCTATCTTCTTCTCGGGGGAGGGATTTGTAAAGCCCAGCTTCAGTATTTGCACTCCTTTCAGCCACTCCTTGACGTAGGTGTAGGATACTCCACAGGTGATGACTCCTATTTCGCCCTCACCCTCTACGAAGTTGAGAGGCGAGTTCTCGGCCATCTCCATCGCCCTCTCCCAGCGCTCAAGCTGGGCGATGCGATCGAGGCGGGCGTGAGCCGGAATGCAAACAAATCGCTGCGGATCCTTCTGAAAACGTCCTCTCTGCTCGATCTCCGGGATCTTCTCGAGTTCGATAATTGCGCGAGCATGGTTCACTCTGGTAGTGGTCCTGTAAAGCACGGGTGAGCCCAGCTCCTCTGAGATCTTGAAACCCATTTTGAGCATATCCTTGGCTTCCTTGGGAGTGGATGGCTCAAGCATGGGAACCAGGGCGAGCTTAGAATAGAATCGATTGTCCTGCTCGTTCTGGCTGCTGTGGGCTGTAGGATCGTCGGCGGTCATCACAACCATGCCTCCCCTTACACCCGTGTAGCCGAGGGTGACAAATGCGTCACTCGCCACGTTCAGCCCAACATGTTTCATGAAGACGAAAGCCCTTAAACCGGTTGCTGCAGCCGCTCCCGCGACCTCCATTGCAACCTTCTCGTTGGTCGAGTACTCGAAGTACATTCCCACCTTTTGGGCCACTCTCTCTAGAACTCCTCCCACTTCCGAGGACGGGGTGCCCGGATAGGTAGCCGCGATACTGACACCTGCTTCCATGCAGCCTCGGGCGATCGCCTCGTTCCCTAGGAGAAGGAGTTTCCCGGATTCGGCGACTATGTCGTCCAGAGGTTCACCCCTTGCTCTGTTCAACCTTCCTCAGGAGCTCCTCGTACTCTTCATCGACCATGGCCTGTATCTTAATGGCCATATCCTCTGAGATCCGTCTGAAGCGTCCCTGAGTCTTCAGGTACTCCGAAACCGGCTTTCTCTCTTTTATCGTTTTAGTAAGCCTGTATTCGTTCCCCTGCACCTCGTACAGGGGGAACATGTTGGTCTGAGTAGCTAGGCGAGCCACCTCGACCGTCTTGGCGGTATCGACGCGCCACCCAGGTGCGCACGGGGACAAGGCATGGATGAACTTTGGCCCCTCGTACTCGGTTGCCTTCCTTACCCTCTTGACGAAATCTTCTGGGTAGGCAACGTTGACAGTAGCACCGTAGACGATACCGTTGGCCACCATCATCTCCATGATCTTCTTCTTCCTCTGAAGGATGATCTCACACTTCTTGCCCAGTGGCGTTGTGGTGGTCCACGCCCCGATCGGCGTGGAACCGCTGCACTGGATACCGGTGTTCATGTAGGCCTCGTTGTCCATCATGACATAGATGAAGTCAGTGCCCCTGTCCACCGCACCCGAGAGTGCTTGTAGACCTATGTCCACGGTCCCGCCGTCGCCTGCCCAGCCCAGGACGGTCGCATCCTCAATACCCTTGGCGTCAAGGGCGGCCCTGATTCCGGAGGAAACTGCTCCAGTGCTCTCGAAGGCATGGTCCATCATATCGAACTTGAATGCCGTTCTGGGCCAGACCCCGCCTATGACGGGGGTGCAGCCCGCGGGGACGTTCATGATTACCCGGGGGCCCAACGCCTTCATGGTGTATCTCATGGCCAGAGGTGCACCGCAACCCGGGCAGGCCGCGTGTCCCCTGTAAAGGTACTCTTCCTTTGGAAGGGGTAGCTTTGCCATCATTCCCACCTCCTTGGTCCGCCTTTGAGGGCAACCCAATCGATAATGCGGTCCACCTTGCCTTTCTTGCTCAGTGACAGAAGGTCCTCGAAAATTAGTTCAATGTTCTTCTTGGTCACGTCCCTTCCTCCCAGACCGCCTATGTAATTCTTGATCGGAACTCCGTCGGGTGAATATAGGGCATTCCTGATCTCCTGGAAGAATGCTCCGCCCTGACCCATGGTGTAACTCTTGTCGAACACGCCGACCATGGAGACCATGTCGTTGAGCTTGACCAACTCTTCACCTGGGAACGGTCGGAATGACCTGAGCTTGACCAGCCCCACCTTCTTGCCTCTGTCTCTCATCTCATCCACCACATCCTTGGCGGTTCCAGTTGGAGCTCCAGCGATCACCAAAGCGACATCGGCATCATCACAGCGGTAGAACTCCACAAGGCCGCCGTAGCTCCTGCCGAATCTGCGCTCAAAATCCCTTTCGACCTCCACGATCTTCTCCTTACTGTGCTCCATATCAAGCATACGCCGATAGCGGTGCTCTTGCCACCAGTCAGGGGCGAGCACTCCCGCATATCTCCTAGGCTCGCTTTTAAAATCGATCTTGAACTCCGGATCGAAGGGAGGTAGAAAGTCGTCGACCTCCTCTTGTGATGGCATATCCACCGCCTCGACGGTGTGGGAAAGTATGAACCCGTCCTCTATCACCATGGCAGGTGTCATGATCTCCCGGTCCTCGGCTATCTTGTAGGCCATGATTGTCATGTCGAGAGTCTCTTGGTTGTTCTCACAGAAGAACTGCATCCAGCCCGCATCCCTCTCGCTAATAACATCAGAATGATCTGACCAGATGGTCCACGGGCCGCTTAGGGCCCTTGCGGCCACAGGCATGACGATGGGCCTGTTCACACCAGCTGCCCAAATGAGGTTCTCGTGCATTAGGGCAAGACCCTGCGATGAGGTTGCAGTGAATGTTCTAGCGCCTACGTACGAGGCTCCTATCACGGCGGCCATAGCGGAGTGCTCACTCTCGACCTTGATGTATTTGGCGTCCATCTCACCTGTGTCCACAAGCTCTGCTAGCTTCTCTGAGATTGATGTCTGAGGAGTGATGGGATAAGCCGCGATCACCTCCACGCGTGAGAGCTTAGCGGCGTATGCAGCGGCGTAGTTTGATGTGATTATCTCTATCATTCTTACTCCTCCCTCACCATCTCGATGGCATCCTTTGGGCACTCATTGGCACAGATGCCGCATCCCTTGCAGTAGTCCAGATTGACAGTTGGGAAATCGTCCGCCTCCTCTACCTCTATGGACATATCTGGGCAGAACTTCCAACATATGTAACAGCGGATGCATTTCTCCTCGTCGATCACCGGCCTCATAGTCCTCCAGTTACCAGTCATGATGTCCTCAGTTGACTGAAGGCTCACCGGAGTGGAGGGTAGATCCTCGTAACTCCTAAGCATTATCACACCCCCTTCACAGAATCGAATGCTTTCCTAGCGGCCTCAGCATTCTGCTCCTTCTTTGCCGGAGCCGCCTGCTTGATGCTCTCGATGACGTTCTCGATCTTCACTCTAGGGCAGATAGCAGCGAACGCTCCGATCACCGCGGTGTTCACGATAGGAGCGGCCATGCTGCCCAATCCCATATCAAGTGCGATGCCCGTCGCATCTACCGTGAATATCTCACGATCGGTTTTGAGTCCTAACTCCTCTGGTGACTTGGGCGAATTGATAAGCACTTTACCATTTTCCTTGATGCCATCCAGGACATTCACCATCTTGATGAGCTTGGCATCAAGAACGACCACATAATCAGGTTCATAAATACCAGCATGGATCCTGACAGGCTTGTCGTCGATCCGGCAGAAAGCCATAACCGGTGCCCCCCTCCTCTCCGATCCGAAAGAGGGAAATGCCGATGCCTTCATTCCGTCCATGATCGCGGCCCTGGCCAGGAGTTCCGAGGCCACCACGGCCCCCTGGCCTCCCCTTCCATGGAATCTGATCTCTATCATCGAATATTACACCCATTGGGTTTCATGCATAGGAGCTTATAAGCTTTTTGGGATTCAACCTAAATCACCAAAGTGGAGAACATAACGATTACGAATTTTCCCTAATTGAAATGTCTACAATTCGAAATGCTGCTCCGATTTCTTCTATATGTCGATTGAAGTGCAATTTGAATAATCATTTGTCTAAAGGTCATGAAAAATCGATCTGCGGAATGGAGAGATTAATATATGTATTCCAACTTATTTGACGGTCCTTATGTCCCTGCATTATCTGGCTTTTCGGACCTTGGTCCACGCAACTGAGAGCGAGGAGAAGGTATTTGAGGCCATGAGATTTGTCACCAGCCTTGAGGAACTGTCTCGGACCGAGGTGCAGGGTCATCATGGGAACGCCATAGTCATTCTTGAGGGTGAGATAAAGAAATCAAGGGAGATCGATGGATTTTTCAACAGGATGGATAGAGAAGCCCTTGAAGAGATCATCAAGTCACTAGATCAAAGGGTCGATGAGAATTGCCATATCTATTTCCGTCTTGACAAACAGGAGGCTTACCAGGGCCGGATCGTTCTAGCAGGGCACGAAGATTTCATACAGGTTCGGGGCAATGTCAAGTCGTATCCCAAGAGGAGGGACTCGGCGATGGGTTCTATACGAGAATACCTTGATTCATTCATCAAGAACCATTAGTAAAGCATGTTATTTCTGGAAAAAGATTATTAACGGTTTTTCCATCCCTTGAACCGAGCAGGGGTAGCCAAGCCTGGTCAACGGCGCAGGGCTTAGGACCCTGTCCTGTAGAGGTTCGTGCGTTCAAATCGCACCCCCTGCACCACCTATATCTATCCCCAATCGATTCCCATGCACGACCTCTTGAATCATATATGATGATCGCTTGGATAATGTCTTAGATGCAGAATTAATTAAACAATCCCTGCTAGCATTAATACGAGTAATATCAAGGGAAATCGGGAGATGCCACATCCGGATATGAGGCAATAATTAAGGAACGTCGTTCTCTCCCTTGTAAATATAGTTCTCTATCTCCTTGAGCTTCTCCGCGACCTTCCTGCCCTTGTCGCTGAGAAAATATATGTGTGTGACACGCGGACTACTTCTCATTACCACTTCCACCAAGCCTTCTTCCTCCAACCGCCTGGCGAGGGCTGCCATGGTGTTGTAGTTCTTGCAGACCTTCTTCATCTGCGATGCAATGATTTCCTTCTCATCATAGAGCAGGAGAATGAGGCCAGAGGAATGTGGCAGTCTAAGCACAGACTCATGTTCCTCATCGCAGACCTGTGAACCGGTCTGATAGTCGCGCAGGACTTGAGTTCCCAATTCTAAACCTCCTTTTGGATGGGCGGGCAACCCCTTTAATCCAAATTTGTTTCTCCTGGCTTGAAGGCAGATGCTCGTTTCCGATCAATCTGTTTCCAGGGTTACCGTACCCTTTCTTGCTAGAAAATAATTTTGAAGAAACTAGATAAGAGGGCGTTTCAAATTCCCATTACTGATAATGATATTGGAATCCGATATAGCACTGCTCTCACTCAAGACCATAAGGAGCTGGCCTTCTTGTATTGAGGGTTTCTCAACCATGATAACCACCATTCAAGAATGGCTCCCTAACCTCTTCTTGCTTCATTATCGGCCGGCTCATTCTATTTCGTCCCGGGCGTTGATCCTCTCAACCTGTCCTTGACCATGAGAACCCAGTACCAGAGCACGAACCACAGGAAGAACTCCCCCAGAAAGAAGATTATGAAGTCAGTGGTGAAGTCGGCCGTGAATGCCGGGATGTTGAAACCAGGTATTGCGTATATTATCAGGGAGGTTAGTGCTGAGCAGATCAAGGCTGCTAGCAACGCATTTGTAATCCTCTTTTGTTTGGTCATGTTACAGAACGGGGATTGGAAAACTATCTTATAATGATGGTGGCGAGCGGCTACTTCTCCATGAAAGTGCAAACAACGGTTCCTCTCTGACTGTCCACAATTCCGTATTTACATTCAGTGCATTCACTGAGGGAAGTCACCTTCTTGAGGGCTGGACAACTCGTAAGGAAACGCACCTCTCTGAATCCACAGAATGCGCACCTGGCACTTCCTGTTTCCCGGTCGAATTCACTCGCAAACTCGCACTCCTCACCTTCAGAGTAACCGACGTTTCTATCCAGTCTCGGGCACTTAACGGTGAATACTCTGTCCACTACATCCATGGCATTCGACCTTCGTCTGCGCCCTCTCACTTCCATCTGGTGAAGCATCTCGTTGATGAACTCGTCGGGGTCCATGATGTCAAGGGTTCGCATCATATTTCGGAGTCTGGTCAAGGTGTCCGTTGACAACTCAATCTGCGGGCCTCCCAATTCATCACCATGAGACCAGTTGTCACCCGCATTATTTACTCCTTTTGAACCTACCTCGCGAATAGAGTCATTCAATGCATCCTCAATCATAGAAGGATTCTGATAAGATTTAAGGTTGAAATGCTACATAACATTCGCTTATAACTCATTCGAGTTTCAGAGGGGATAGTATTAAGGTCCTACTTTCAACACCTCCAGGCAAGACAAGTGAGAAGTGGCCACCGCTTGGTCTTCTCTACGTTGCTTCTTCGATCAAAGAGCACAGGAATGACGATGTTGTCGTCATAGACGCCTTCTGCGAAAATCTAGACAAGGACGAGCTTGTCTCCAAGATACTCTCTCAGAATCCAGATGTTGTAGGGCTCAACTGCTCTACACACACATTCATTGATACTCTGTACGTGCTAAGGGAAGTGAAACATACTCTTGACCAGGTCATAACGGTCCTAGGTGGGTATCATGCTACCTTCACATCCCGAAGGATATTAAACGAGTACGAATTCATTGACTTCCTGATTAAGGGCGAGGGGGAGGAATCATTCATTGAACTCTTGGACCATTTAGAAACAGGGGACCCTCTTGGCGAGATACCTGGTCTAGGATTCAAACATGAAGGAATCATCGTGGACAACGATTTCCAACTCATCCAGGATCTGGATGCCATTCCTTTCCCAGATCGGGGTCTATTGAGCGGAATTGATTACGGGTACGCGCACCAGGGGATACCCCTTACACCCGGCAAGTTCACCACTATTTGCACTTCGAGAGGCTGTCCTTTTCGCTGCACCTATTGTTCATGTACGGTGCTTTCGAAGGGAAAGTGGAGAAAGAGGAGTCCTCAGAATGTGGTCGATGAGCTCAAGGTTCTTAGCGATCAGGGATACGAGACCTGCGTCTTCGTAGATGACTCGTTCACTCAAGACCGGAAGCGGGTGAGGGAGATCTGCAGGTTGATCAGGGAGAATGGCATACATATGCGCTTTTACTGTGAGGGACGTGTGGACCGTGCGAATTTTGATTTGCTAAAGGAAATGAAACGGTCAGGCTTCGACGTCATCTACTTCGGGGCGGAAAGCGCATCAGAGCACGTACTTGAATATTACAATAAGAAGATAAATCCCAACCAGATCCGAGAGGCAGTCAATAACGCGAAGAAAGTGGGAATGCTGGCCGTCACATCTTATATCGTGGGGGCTCCGGTAGAGACCAGGGAAGACATCAACATGACCATCGACCTCATCAAAGAGACCCGCCCACACGGTATTCAGATGAACATACTCGATTGCCTCGTTGGAACTCCCATATGGGACGATCTGGAGGCGAAAGGCATCACTGGACCGAACGACTGGAAGACAAACCACCGTATCTACGAGTATTTCGATCACTTCACCAAGGAAGAACTAGATGAGATGGCCAATGGAGGCTACAAGGCTCACATAGATGGATGGATACGCCCCCGCTCTATTCTAGAGATTGGTAGGCTGTTCCTAGCCAATCCTTCTCTGAGGAAGATTATTTGGGAAAATATCAGGAATCCGAATCTCAGAAGGAGGGTAACTAGCTCCGAGATATACAAGGATCTGGAGAGTTCATATGACTCTCAGATCGCAGATTAGTCCCATTTCAATTTATATTGTCATACCGATACAAAATTAATAACAATCGATAAGTATTAATAGTGGAGCATACAGATTAATCACGGATCTCAGATGATTAGAAGGACTGGTACATTAGAAATGCATGAATTCGTCGATGCGCTTATGAACAGAATCGGCCTCAGGGAAGAAGTGGCGATTGACGTGGCGCAGCGTGTTCTTAACTACTTTGGTTATGGGGACACGATCATAGATAATATGCTGAATCAGGACGACAGAAGGTTGTTCTACTTTCTTCAGGATTCCGGTATGATGGGCACCGATTGGGATGAGACCTTTCTGCCCAATGGCAGGGGTTGGAGGATATTTTACTGGCGCTTGGACCTCCCAAGAATCAGGAGCTATTTAGTCAAGGAAGATGAGGGCACCAGGGAGGAGGTGTTGGAGGTCTACGACACCCTCCCGGATAACGCATGGTGCCGTGAGGGCGCAATGTGAAACGACACAGCACCCTTTTTCTATCCTTTAAGAGATATCACTTCGATTCCCATGAGACCTAGAAAAATCCTCCTCGTGGTGCTTGACGGGGCTGGAGATAGGGCTGTGGAGTCCCTTGGACATAACACTCCACTTCAGGCCTCAGAACACCCCAACCTGGATTGGTTCGCAGAGAACGGATCCTGTGGCATTATGGACACCATTTCACCTGGGGTGAGACCCGGGAGTGACACCGCCCACCTCTCAATCCTGGGATATGATCCGTACGATATTTACACTGGTAGGGGGCCTTTCGAGGCAGCCGGAGTGGGCATAGTGGGAAAGAAGGGGGATGTGGCGTTCAGATGCAACTTCGCCACTGTGGATGAGAACATGTGTGTGGTCGATCGGCGTGCCGGAAGGATAAAAGAGCCGGATACGAGAGAGCTCGTATCCGTTCTCGAAGGGATGACCATCGAGGGAGTCGATATCACAGTAAAGGAGGCCACGGAGCACAGGGCTGCCTTATTACTCTCAGGGAAGGGACTTTCCGCCCATGTAAGCGACGTCGATCCTCACCAACTTGGACCTATACACGAATGTCAGCCGCTCGAGGAGAATGCCAAGCTCACAGCCAGAGTCGTCAATGAATTCGTGAGGAGATCTTACGATAAGCTCAAGGATCACCCGGTCAACTTGAGGCGGGTCAAGGAGGGGAAGCCCGTCGCCAACATTCTCCTTCCCCGAGGTTCAGGAATATTTCCCGATATACAGCCCTTCAAGGAGAAGTATGGAATGAAGGCCGCATGCATCTCGGGAGTCAGCCTCATCAGGGGAATCGGAAGGGTGCTGGATATGGAGGTCATAGAAGATCAGAGGTTCACCGGAGGACTCGATTCCGACATCGATCTGAAAATCCAGACGGCCCTTGATCTGCTGGATGAGAACGACTTCGTGCTACTGAACGTTAAAATGGCGGACATTGCATCCCATGATTCGGATCCCCAGCAGAAGATGGAGGTCATCTCGCTCATAGATTCCATGATAGGCATCTTAAGGAAAGAGCTGAATCCTGAGATGGTAGTAGCAATCACGGCCGATCATTGCACACCCATCACAGTAGGAGATCACACTGGTGACCCTGTACCCTTGATCGTTTGGGCTGCAGATGGTGTAAGGGATAAAGTAACAAGGTACGACGAGGCTTCCTGTTCCATGGGGGGCCTGGGAAGGATTCGCGGAGTCAATCTGCTTCCCATACTACTAGATAAGGCGAATCGTTCCGAAAAGTATGGTGCCTGAATGTGAGCGTCAAATGATGGTTAAGGAGTTCTAGAAAATGAGGTACTGCTACTGCCCGGAATGCGATAAACTCCGTCCCAGGAATTGGTATGCACGGAATAAGTGCGAGATTTGCAGGGGGAAGTGCACCGTAATCGAGGTGAACCGAACGATCTATGGTTACATGATGTACTTGCTCGATGCGGTGGCGGCGGTCTTCATTGGCATCTACCTTTTCGCCGACAGTCTCACTGGTTCTTTGGGAGAGTTTGTTCAGTCCCTGGGAATCGAGGCGTTGACCATCATCATCTTCGCGCTGATCGGTGCCTCGGTAGTGTTCGGATACTTCGATCTGAAGGAGACCTCGAGGCGTGCAGAGCAGAAGGTTGAACAGATAAGAATGAAGAAACTTGAGCAGCTCCTATAGGTTCATCTCCATATCTCAAGTTTGAATTGTAGTTCCCCTCCCAGGATCGGCATCTCACTGTAAAGGGAGGAAGGCCACACACATTCTGCATTGATTGGAACATCTCCGATTAGAAGCTCATCGGATCCAAGAATGACCCTCCAGGCGAAGTTGGTCCAGGAAGGAATCAACCCCTCAATCATTTCTGCTATTTCTTTTATTTCTCGCTCGTATGAATTGAGATCCTCTCCCCTGTTCAAAGCCAGGAAATATGCAATGGCAAAATCGCTGACAGTGATCCATGTGTTCTCATACTCTCCTGAACTCGTCATCTGTACAGTGGTCCTGAGAACGACCTCATGTGCCCTGTCCACATAGTCTCTGAGGTCCACCTCTTGATCCTGATATCGATTCGAAGTCACTGCTACCAGTGAAACTGAGACAATTGCCGCAACCGTGAGGAATATCATAGCATCAAGAAGGGCTGCTTGACCTCGCTTACCTGGCATGTCACCACGTCCAAACTCTCAGCAAAGCGGGTCGCACATCCTTGGGGGAGTGGTAAACATTGATCGGCATCGATAGACAGCATCTCTCCCCCTCAATATACGATCCATTCTCTCCCAGAACAATCGTGGATTCAGGGGAGAGTTCGTTGATCACCAGCTTGAATTCATTTTCGATGTCAATCTTTGATAAGTTGATGTGCGCTAGGGCGGAGTGTTCTATCACCCCCTCGTCTATTAGGAGAGAGCTGTCGTCCAAAACTAGGTTCATCAATTCCTGACATCGGCTATCCAATTCAGAATCCGCTACATCATCGATTGCTATGATATAGAATGATAATGTCAAAATTAGCAATCCAGAAGTAACAATCATGATCGCTAAGATGCTCTCTATGAATCCCCCGATGCCCTTTTTGTCTTGAGCGAGAGGATTTGGAGTCGTTATCCTGCAACGGGGTTCATTTCCCTTTGGCTTGAAGGCGATCCTCATCAGAGTCCCGATAGACTATCGATTAAATATGCAGTTCACTACAGGTAGATTTCACAGGATATGTCAGGATTCAAGTTACTCCACGGAGGAAGTGACCAGCTGTCACCTTTCCACACTTTCTCTTGATCCTCCCTTTCCTCTTGAGGTCATTTTCCTTGAAAGCTCTGGCAACATTCTCGCACAATCCTGGATCCCGGCGTCTCAAGTCCAACCCGATGGAGTCCAATCCCATCGCCTGGAGCTCATCCATGTAGTCCAGGAGCAGAAGATCAGCGCAGTTCATGATATGAGCGTATCCCCAACGGTCCCGGTAAACGGGGAACTTCCGTCCAGCATCATCCACGAGAACACCCTCCCTGATGCTTGGATCTCTCGTCACCATCAATTCAACCCTCCCGAAGGCCATCGCCTCCAACCTCCCCGAATAATGCTGGAGGACATCCCTCATCTCGTCTCTCGAAAGCTCAACCGAGAGCGTGTACTGATGCAAATCGGGAATGGTCATGCTGTTGAAGAAGTTCAGTGAGTAATGTCCGAACAATTCTCGGTCATGATACTCTTGGAGTTGTCCAAGGGTGCAGACCATGACCTCATCCGCATCGATCCTAGGGATCTGAGTTGAGATCCTAGGTAGCAAAGGGACAAACTCGATTCCCTGATCAATGCACATGATCCTTGCTTCATCCATTCTGGGATTCAGGTCGAAGTATACCCTGTCCGCGAAAGGAAGCACGCTCTCCAGGGTCCGGGTCGATGATATGTAACAAGAGATCATAGGGGTCTTGGAATGCCTTTCTTTCTCTTCGAGTTCGATGTCCACTTCTTCCCTCTTCCCATCGATTTCTGGAACCTGAATTGAGGATATAATCTGGAATATGGAATCGAAATCCCGGTCCTTGGTTTTGAACGCGAGGTAATTACCATCGTCCAGTGTGAATGGAGGCGTAAGGGAGGTGACCTGACCTTCACTCTTGAACTCGTCAATGTCAAAGCCCCCTACCTTCTGGTTGGCCCTGTACAAAGTGATCCCGTCTCCAACCTCTAGACCTTGATCGGCAATTTTCAATCGCCCAAACGCCATAATTGCATTGCCCAGCGGTCTTCCCCTGGAGTTAGGATATCGTTTCTGCATGACTTCATCGCATTCCAGGTATCCCCGGGTGAATCCCCTGTTGAAAGCCACTTCTAAAAGCTCTTTCTCCCGTTGAGTGATGATATCAGAATCGCCCTCAGCTGCCCTCTTCACTGCGTTCTTGTAAACAAGTGAGGCCAGGTAGGTGTAAACCGGGCTCCTCATCCTTCCCTCTATCTTCACGCAGTTGATACCCATCTCCATTAGTTTGGGAATGGATTCCACTCCGAACAGATCAGCGGTACTCAGCAGGTAACCTTCCTCACCCCCAAGGGTGTAATGCATTCTGCATGGTTGAGCACACAATCCACGATTTCCGCTTCTGCCCCCCACCATGCTTGAAAAGAGACATTGACCGGAGACTGAGTAGCACAGGGCACCATGGATGAACACCTCGATTTCGATATCAACGGCACGTTTGATAGCCGATATCTCTTCAAGGCCGAGTTCTCTGGCCAATATCACTCGGGAAATCCCGTTGTCCGCAGCCCACCTTGCCCCTTCCGGGCTGTGGATGCCCATCTGAGTCGAGGCGTGCAATGGAAGGGAGCACCTGTCCCTGATAAGATTGAGAAGTCCGCGATCCTGAATGATGGCAGCTTCAACCTCGATGGAATCCAAGAACTCGATGAAGGAAAGAGCTCTACCCAGTTCGTCCTCTTTAATAAGGATGTTGGCGGTAACATGGACCTTGACACCCCTGTCATGAGCATAAAGAACGGCCCCTCTCAGTTGAGGGTCCGTGAAGTTGCTGGCAAGTCTCCTCGCCCCGAATTCCTTTCCACCGAGGTAAACAGCGTCAGCTCCTCCTAGTATTGCAGCTTTCAGTGATTCCATGGAGCCAACGGGGGCTAGGATATCCATGGTCTGGTCAACGAAATGGATGATATTTAAGTGGTGTCGAGGAATGGTTAGTCTGCAATTAGTCGCAACCTGCTTATCTCCTCCCGATGAAAGGGGTACGGGAGAAAGATGAGGATATTGCATAAAAAGAGAATCGCCCCAATCAATTCAAGAGGATCATATTCTTACACGAATTGCCATCATACCCGGGATGATGGAGAATTGATCATTGATTGTCACTCCTGCTCTGGGGGGCAGGGTTTGAATGATGACCATTGCTTCCGATCCGTGTTGAGGGTGCTTTCTTCCGGGGCTAGAGTTGACAGTCTGATACTATCTGGAAACTGGGAGGTGAGCTATGGTGGTGATTGCGTTCGTGCGATGTGCTCCCTTGCTTCGGTGGTACGATTCTGCCAGGAACTTGCTAGGACGTCCACCATGTTTCAGGATTGTAAGGGATGCGTTCTCTCCCCTGAGAGATTCTTCGGACAACTGGTTGATAGACTTCCCATAGTCCCTAATGCTGAACAGTTGTCTTCTTTTCAAGTTCAATCGGCGAAGCACCAGAGCGCTTGCAAGGAATGTGTCGACCGTTCGAGATCCAAACTGCTGCAGATTGATTTCGCGATTGAAGAATTAAGGAAGTATGTGGCTAGAAGTGCCTACATGGTGGTGGAGGCAGGAGATGGGAACTAGGATCGTGATCAAGCCAACGGGTCGCAAGTCCTTTAGGTCCCCACTCCCGGTGATTAGGGGGATGGAGCAGCTTATCAGCAATGGTTCAAGAAAACGTCCCTTCTTTTCCAGTTGCTGGATTTCTCCACCCATGCCCATTGGGGCCGAGGTGGTCGAAAGCTATTGTGTTAAGGGCGCCGAGGTCAGCATATTGTCGTTATCTGGTGGGACAAGATTCCTTTATCATTTGGTGCCCTGGGAATATAATGTTCCTGATGAATGGATGGGTATGCTCAGGCTAGCCGTCGACGACATTTTCAGAAAACCACCGGATAGATTGGGAGCATCCATGGATGAGCTCAGGTATCTTGTTGTGTCCAGGACCAGAGAGGTACTGGGCAACCTGATCGAATCGAATAGCATCGGAGCGTCCCGAAATCCTATGGAAAGGATGGAGATTCTAACGAACCTTTCAGAGGTGGTGGGTCGATATACAGTTGGCTTTGGTCTCCTTGAGGTTCTGCTCTCTGACGATAGGATAGAGGATATCTTCATCGATGCTCCCTGTAGCCTGAACCATATACATGTGAGCCTAGGTGGTGTGGGTGATGATACCTCCGTGCTCAGGTGTCCGACCAACATTGTGGCCTCTGATTCGGAGATCCAGGGGCTTGCTTCCCGGCTCAGACAGATGAGTGGGAAACCATTCTCACAGGCGTTCCCAGTTATGGAAACGGACATTCCTAATTTTCAAACCAGGGCCACATTGGTAGCTCCTCCTCTCAGTCCCGCTGGGATAGCGGTGGCTCTGAGGAGACGATCCAGGATCCCTTGGACGCTGCCCAGGATGGTGGAGAACGGGACTCTCGATTCAACGACAGCAGGTCTTCTGTCTTTCCTCATGGACGGCTGTTCGACAGTACTAATCGCTGGGGCAAGAGGTTCTGGAAAATCATCCCTGCTCAGCGCTATGCTCTTCGAATTTCCGCTTTCACAGAGGATACTCACTATTGAGGACACAGCTGAGCTTCCTGTCAAACAAATGCAGGAGATGGGGTTCAATGTTCAATCTTTGGTGGTCGAACATGGCATGGGTGAGCGAATGGAGCTGAAGACCGAGGAAGCCCTCAGGGTATCTCTGAGATTGGGCGAATCCGCGATCATATTGGGTGAGGTGCGTGGAAAGGAAGCCCAGACCCTCTACGAAGGAATGAGAACCGGTAGGGCTGGATCATCGGTTCTCGGTACCATTCACGGTGACTCAGCCAGATCTGTATTCGAAAGGGTGGTGCACGATATGGGGATAGCTCCAGAGGCCTTTGGAGCCACGGACGTAATAGTCACCATGGGTCTCCTCAGACCTCACGGCGCACAGCGTCAGATCAGATGTGTGATGGAGATAGCTGAACTCGCCAAAGATAGAGGACCAGGGGAGTTCAACACTTTGGGAAGGTATGATCTGATCGATGGTAGGATGGAGCTGAATCTAAAAGGCTCCGATACTATGAGAAGGATCTCTGAATCATGGGGGATCGAAGAAGAGCAATCCCTGGAGAACATCATGATGAGGACAAGGATCCGGGATAGGCTTGTCAACATAGCCTCCAAGAGGGGCCCGGAATTCCTATCGCCCCTCTGGCTTTGCAGGTGTAACGAGTTCCTTTGGAAGGAGATGACCTATCCAGATTCCACCCCAGAGATGATCGAGGCTAACTTTAACGAATGGTTGGTCAGGAGGGTGGGCGCTGAAGATATCCTATGAAGATACCTACCTGTGGCTGGTGAATAATCTCGCTTGGTTCATAGCCCCATCCTTCTTCCAGAGGGCGTTCTTGCCCAAGAAGGACCCCCGTGTAGAAAGGTGGCTTGAATCAAAGAACCTGAACTGGTCAAATATCATGGGAGCCTCTTGGGGGCTGTTCATCCTCATGATGAGCATATCCCTAGGGATTCTGATCATTGATTCAATGATTGGCTTCGATCTGACACTCATGTTTCCCATGCTACTCTCTCCCCCTATCGCGGCTGCTTTGATCTCAAACGCCCCGAAGGGTCTAGCACACAATGAGGAGAAGGTAATGACCGCAGAATCCCCGAGAATGATCGCGAGCATCACGATGAGCATGCAGGCACGCCCCAATCTGGAAATGGCGGTCATCTTTGCCTCTCAAAGAGGGGGAGGAGTGCTCTCTTGGAAACTCAGAGAACTTCTATGGAGCGTTCTCACAAGGCGTGAAGGGGACATGATCTCGGCAATGCTCTCCTTCAATTCCAGGCTTTCCGATTCCAACGATGGCCTCAGGCAGGCTCTGCACCTTGTGGTCTCCGCCAACTTCGAAAGGACGAAGGACGGTCTGGAGCGACTTCTTGATAAGGCCAATCAGATAATACTAGAAAGCTTGAAGGAGGCTGTAGATCGCTACGCATCCTCACTCACGGTTCCCACTATGGTCTTATTCTCCATCGGAATAATAATGCCCGTGATGCTTTTCGCCCTTCTCCCTCTCCTGTCAATGGGGAGCATGGCCACCTCCTCCCTTCAATTGACAAGTGGAGAGATGTTGAGTGAGGAGGTCATCGCCCTACTGATGTTGCTGGTATTTCCCTTATTCTGCTTCCTCTATGCGCGTTCCATTCTGGAAAGGAACCCCATCAGAGTGATGGATGTTCTAGAGGTAGGATTTCATCCATCTATCCTCCTTCTCCCGGTTTCCTGGGTATTCATGGGTACTCTCTTGACTATACTTCCTCTTGGAATGCATGGTTCGTACGTCTTGCTGATGGTCATATTCCTCCCACCCTCAGTGTATCTACTCCTGAGGTCCAAAAGCGGGGGAACGAGCACTAGGAGAGAAAAAAGAACGGAGAAGGAGTTCGCCAACGCTCTCTATCAGATTGGAAACAGGATGCTGACTGGAGCTAGTTTCGAGGTAGCCTTCGAAGAAGCGGCTAATTCCATGGATGGTTCTCATTTCTCGAGATATGCTAAAAGGGTAGTCCAGCTCTCCAGAATTTCCAGAGAGGACATCACCCTTCTGGTTGGCAGGTCAGATCTCATAGGGGTGGAATCATCGGTTTTAGAGGCTGCAATGAACTCCGTTGCCGACTCCGCCAAGAGGGATCCTCTGGCTGCGGGCAAGGTTGCGCTAAATCTTGCTCAGAGCATTAACGACCTGAGAAGAGGTGAAGCCCGTGTCGAAGAGAGGCTGAGGGGGGTCATTGACATGATGAGGTCTACAGCCTTGCTCTTTGCCCCAATCGTCCTGGGAATTACCAGCTCCTTGTTTGGAGTGATCGGGGCCCAGACCGGCCAGCCCTTAGGGTCGATGGAGGGAATCGCGCTGATCGTCGGCATTTATCTGATGGAACTGGGATTCATCGTGACCTACTTCACCACATTTCTTATGGGCGAGGGAGGATGGAAGGAAGTTGGCATGCAGTTTGCAGCAAGAGCGCCACTCTCGCTTCTAGTCTTTGTGTTAACCTCGCTGTTAAGCATGAACGGTATGCTCTCGATGACGTGAGGACTGATGGAAGAAGAATCAGAGTTTGACTATCCGCTCTTCGACGAGGGACTCAGCCTTGGTCATCCTGAATAGGTCCTCGTCCTTGGCCTGGAATACCTCCATGGAGATCTCTTCCTCGTTCTCCTTGGTGGTCTCACTATCGATCTTCCGCCTCCATTGATCCTTGAGGCGAATCTCTAGAATTAACTTCTCGTCATAGAACATGCCCATGGCCAGGTTGTCATCCTTGATCTTGATGTTCCCCTTTCCCATGGTGCAGCAGGAGGTGAATTGGACACCATCAATGAGGCAGGACATAGGAGGCCTTGTCCCGGTGTACACCACAGCCCATAACTTGCCTTCGAATTTTTTCCTAGCCGTCTGTCCCATTCGATACCCAACTACAGCCCAGGGTCCGAGGTGACCGTGGAATTTCTTGAGTCTCTCCATCTCCTCTGGAAGGCTCATCAGCTCCATTATCTTGTGCCCCCTATTTATTTCCATTGTCAATATTCAACTCTTTGGAGAACCATACCTGGGGGTGGTGAGGCGAATTTGCAATTCCTTTATATGTTGAAGCAGAAAGTTCTTTAGGCGTCCATTCCTGCCATCCTTGGTGTATATGCCTATACCGAGCTGGTCGGAACTGAGAAGATCGAGAAAGGCTGAGGTGACCATGCTCATCATTTTCACCATCTGGCTTCTACTCATATTGGTCGCCCCCCTATCACTTCCCAGGGGCAGCGTTCAGGACCTCTCGGGTAAAGTGGGGGGGATAGACAGCGGAGAGCAGATCGATTCGATGAACCCTCTTGCTTGGGTCATGTACACGATAGGCGACATGTACTGCCATCAAATCCCTGAAAGGTCGTTGTTCTTGAACGACAATCAAATGCCTTTCTGCTCGAGGGATCTCGGTATATTCATAGGCCTGGTGGCAGGGATGCTTCTTGCTGTCCTTCTTGACATAAGGATATCCATATTACTGTTCCTCCTTACCTTGGTACCAATGGGGATCGATGGATCCCTTCAGTTACTTACCGATTACGAGTCCTCGAATATGCTCAGATTGATGACAGGACTAATCGCGGGGGCGGGAGTCTCTCTCATCATGTCAAGATTGGCTCGACAAGTCCTGGACGTATATGATGAGAATTCTGAATCGGCTCGTTCGTAGAGATGAAAAGGAGGGAGGCAGGCAGGTACTGGAGTCCTGACGCGCTGCCATCCCGAATTTTTAATTTCGGAGCACACTTTTTTGTGCGTACAACGGGAATGGACTTATACGCTACCCGCCTCATTACCAGATTAAGTGCTTCCACGATATAAGGGTATTGAATAGGATATCAAAGTGTGTTTCAATCCGATCTAGAGCACATTAGTTTTATGTGCTAACTCCGTCAAAGAATATTTAAGGCATCTCGATGACTCAGGATTGCTGGCAATGAAAGTATTTATCATAAAAAAGATTATATATTCGCTCTTTCATTTGTGAGAGCGCCGAGAGTGCAAATTGCATCTTTTACTCGATTTTGGAAGGTGTGAAATTATGGTAAGTGAACAAATTAAGAAAGGAACCACCACGATAGGTATTGTCTCAGGAGACTCGGTGGTTCTGGCCACAGAACACAGGGCCACCATGGGTAACGTCATTGCTCACAAGGAAGTTCGTAAAGTTTTCAAGATTGACGATAATCTCGGGCTAACCACTGCTGGATTGGTAGGTGATGCACAGCTCCTGGCTAGATACTTGAAGGCCGAGGTGGAGCTCTACAAGCTAAAGAGGGGCTCTACCATGAGCGTAAAGGCTGCATCCACGTTGCTCTCCAATATTCTTAGAGGAGGAGGAGGCGCAGCTGGGTACTTCTATGTCGGCCTTATAATGGGAGGAGTTGACGCAACAGGTGGTCATGTATATGGCGTCGATGCAGCTGGAGGATCAATCCGTGACAATTATGTGACCGTTGGATCAGGTTCTCTTTTTGCTTACGGGGTCCTAGAGGATCATTACAAGAAGGACATTACCCTCGATGGTAGCATTGATCTCGCAATCCGCTCACTTAGTGCGGCAATGAAGCGTGATGCCGCGTCCGGTGATGGAATAACGGTCGCCGTCATCACTCCGGAGGGTTACAGGGAGCTCGACAACGACGAGCTAAAGTCCAGGATAGACAAGATGGGCTTGGACTATCCGAAGGTAGACTGATCCTCTCCTTACACAAACTCCAAACATTCAATTTCAAACACCAAGTGGGAATAGTTCATGAGCGCAGAGAGAATTCTAGAAGAGGCACGTGACCAGGTAAAACGGATCGTGCCCTCTGAGGTTGATATTACATCAATAGAGTTCGAGGGTCCTGTGGTAGTCATATATACCCAGGATATGGAGAAGTTCGCCTCGAACAACGATATCGTAAGGCAGCTTGCCCAAGGACTTCGAAAGAGAGTGGCGATCAGGCCAGATCCATCAATGCTGGCAGATCCTGAGACCGTTGAAAAGAAGCTTCGGGATATTATTCCCGAGGATGCTCAGATCACCGACATTTATTTCGAGCACGATAATGGAGAAGTCACTATCGAGGCCATCGCACCCGGTCTGGTCATCGGAAAACATGGTTCCGTTCTTAATGAGATCAAGAAGGAAATAGGCTGGGCTCCAAAGGTGGTGAGGGCACCGCCCATCCCATCCAAGACCGTTTCGGAAATCAGGAAATATCTTCGTACGGTCCAGGAAGAAAGGAAGGAGTTCCTGAAGAAGGTCGGAAGGAAGCTGATGCGTCACCGGATAGATGGAGAATCCTGGATAAGGGTGACTGCCCTAGGTGGATATAGAGAAGTCGGAAGGAGCGCAACACTGCTCTCAACCCGTGAAAGCAAGATACTAATAGACTGTGGAGTGGACGTCTCGAGCAATGAGAACGGATCTCCTTATTTCAACGCCCCCGAAATACAGCCATTGGATTCCATAGACTGTGTTGTCATTACTCATGCTCATCTCGATCATTGCGGGCTTCTGCCTGCCCTTTACAAGTACGGATATGATGGTCCGGTATACTGCACACCACCGACACGGGATATGATGTCACTCCTCACCCTGGATTACATCAAAGTATCCTTCGGAGAGGGCAGGAGGAGCCCCTACGAGTCTTCGCACATCAGGGATATGGTTTCCCATTGCATCCCCCTGAAGTACGGGGAGACCACGGACATTACACCGGATATCAGGCTCACTCTTCAGAATGCGGGTCATATTCTTGGATCAGCAGTTTGCCATTTCCATATCGGTGATGGGCTGTACAACATTGCCTTCACCGGGGACATGAAGTTCGAGAGAAGCTGGCTGTTCAATGCCACTGCGAACAAGTTCCCACGGCTGGAGACACTGATCACCGAATCCACCTACGGGGCGCACCACGATATGCAACCCAGTAGGGGAGAAGCCGCTAATCAGCTCAAGAGCATCCTGGAACGCACACTGAGCAAACAGGGCAAGGTGCTGATTCCAGTATTCGCGGTAGGGCGATCCCAGGAGGTCATGCTGGTGATGGAGGAACTCATGCGAACCGGTAAGGTTCCCACGGTCCCCGTGTACCTGGATGGCATGATCTGGGAAGCCACGGCAATACATACGGCGTATCCCGAGTATCTTAACAGCCAGCTTAGGACCCAGATATTCCAGATGGGTCAGAATCCATTCCTGTCCGAGATATTCAACCGGGTTGACAGCTCTGACATGAGAGAGAGGATATCACACGATCCTGAGCCCTGCATCGTGCTGGCGACCAGCGGAATGATGAATGGTGGACCGGTTCTGGAGTATCTCAAAAATTGGGCTGATAATCCTAAGAACTCCCTGATTTTCGTCGGATATCAAGCCGAGGGAACTCTTGGAAGGAACATTCAGAGAGGTTACAGCGAGCTAACGCTCACTGAGAGGGGCAACCCAGTGACCGTGAAGTTCAAGATGAACGTAGATACCTGCGATGGTTTCTCAGGTCACTCAGACAGGAGGCAGCTCATCAACTACTTTGCGTCCCTTGAACCCAGGCCCGAGAGAGTCATCATCGGTCATGGGGAGGAGAGCAAATGCTTGGACCTCGCTTCCGCACTGTATAAGAAGTTCAACGTAGAGACCAGGGCACCCATGAACCTAGAGACCATCAGGCTAAAGTGATCAATCTTCGATCTCTGTCCTGGTACCGCTCTTCCCGAGCAACACGACCCTGCTGTCCGCCTTTTGCTTGAGGATCTCTATTCCTAGGAGAGTCCCCAATCTCCTTGAGAATTCCACTATGTTGGCGTGGGATGGCATGTTGGTCAGGTTCAATCGACTTCTAGAGCCCCCCACGAGCACGAACCCCTTGGGCTCCACGAAAGTGGGCTCCGCTTTCTCGTCGAGTATTGCATATTGTTCTTCCCAGCCTAAGTTCCAACCCTTGACCAGAGTATGCCTTATCACGGTTCTCGCATTAAGGGAAGGCATGATCTCCAGGGTACGGTTGAGCCTCTCCCACCCATCTGGGACAAGGGGAACGCACAGCTTCCTGTAGATGTCCTCGTTCGGCGCAGCCACCGTGACGTACAGTTGCCTCGGTAACGGGTCCAGATTCTCCAGGACCTCGGGTAGGGTTCCGTTTGTCACCAGGAATGTGGTCAGCCCTCTTCTGTGACAGACCTCCAACAGCTCCCCCAATCGAGGATAGAGCGTTGGCTCTCCTGCCAGGGAGATTGCGACGTGCTTGGGCTCATTTGCCTCTTCGAACTTCTCCAATGGGCATCGGGCATCACCCTTGAACCCCGAGACAAGAGTTCGCTGGTGCTCGATCAGGGCATCAAGCATCTCCTCCGGATCGGTCCAATCACCACCTTCTGATTCGAAACCCTGTACCCGCCAGCAGAAAAGGCAACGCTGGTTGCACTTGGTTATCACCGGAGTCATCTGAAGGCATCTATGGGATCTTATGCCGTAGAAGTCTTGTTTGTAGCAGCTTCTCTCGTGAAGAAGTGACTGTCTCATCCAGTGACAGAGTTTGACAGCTGCATGATCGCCGTAGACGCGGTACTGCTGTTTTTCCAATATCTTCTTGAGGCCCTCGTTCATCCTAACACCTAGAACTCGAAGAGGTTTCTCTGGGACCTCACATCGCTTGGCTCGGGCCTTTGCTCCTGAGGTGGAGAAGGTTCATCTATTGGCCTGGTAATCTCGCCCCTCTCGGTGACGTCCTTGACCTTGGCGATCTCGGCTATCAGGTGCTTCACGGTGGGAGAGTCTACCTTCTCCCCCAGCAGGAAGGCCATCTCCTCCTGCTCGAGATCGAGATCGATGGATAATGCAATCCTGAAGTCCCGGTTCTTCTGGAATAGCCAACTCAAGTAGGGAAGGATGTCCTCCCTTGCTCGCGATTTTGAGGTGTGTGCTTTCATACCGATCTTGTCGGAGATGCTGGATTGCACGGCACGCCTGGCCTTGGTACGGGACATCTTAATAAGGTATCCTGGAAAGCGGAACCTTGAGTAGCCTCTGTGAGGCTTGTCCCTCGATGACGCTACTCCAAAACTGAGCATGTCCGAGGCGTAGGACCAGAACCCAAAGTATTGTCTCCTGATGACCCTTCCCAGAAATAGGTCGGCGCGGCAAAGCGCCTCCATTCCTTTCACCAGTTCCTCTGGGTCTTTGTATTCGTAGGGCAGGTTCTCCTCGACCCAGAGTTTCACGCTGTCCAATGTCTCGTCCACGTCCATCATCATGCTTCGGGCCTTTAACGGATCGTTTCCCTTGAATATCTCGGTCATGAGGTCGTACATCGTCTTGGATACGAACCTGTTCTGGAGAGTCGCGGCATCCTTCTCGGAGACCTCCTTCCTGCCCATGGACAAGGACTGCAGGTCCCTGACCGCAGCCCGGAGATCTCCATTTGAATTGTCAGCGATCATATCCAGAGCTCGCTGTGAGATCTTCAGACCTTCATTCTGGACTATGCCACCGAGAACCTTCCCGATGGTGTTGGCCTTGACTTTGGAGAACCGTATCTGTTTGGTCTGGGAAGCGATGGCCGAACTCCTCCGCTTCAGCTCGTAGAAATCGTTAACGATCAGAATCACAGGCTGCTTGGTCTTCTGGATCAGGTCCGAGATTGCTGGTATTCCCCCCCGGTCCTCCCTGCCGAAGATGTTATCCGCCTCGTCCAATATGATGAGCTTTCTATATCCATGATGGCTAGAAAGGAACTCCCCATCGTCAGTGAATGTATCTGCCAAAGCACCTCTGAGGGCAATCCTCTTGATGGCATCTGCGTTTCTCTGATCCGAGGCGTTCATTTCCACCACGCCCCAGCCAAACTCATTCGCAAGGGCAAGTGCGGCGCTGGTCTTGCCCACTCCCGGAGGGCCCATGAGGACAACGGCCTTCTTATCGGGCTTTCCCTCCTCCCATCGCCTGGCCCAGTCTCTGAGATCCTTCACGGCTTTGGGATTGCCATGTACCTCATCAAGAGTGTCAGGTCGATATAGCTCGGTCCAGTCGCTCGCCATCAGCAGTCTCTATCCATTTATGAAATAAATAAGTGACCCTTACCCCCCTGAAAATCGGTTCTTCACATCACATAAATATTATCTTAGACCATCATCAAACATGGATGAGAGGAGGATAGAGTGCGGGGGGCGTAGTTTCCTGATTTCCGGTGTTGAAAAGGAGGACTGGGAGTGGATCAAGGACGGGATAGCGGAGAGCATGATCAAATCCATTCCAGAGAGCTACCAAGCGGATCCAGTCATAGTCAGGGAGAGGGCGATATTGGAGGCCGGTAAGCTTTGGGATAACCCCTCCATCAGGAACGAGCTGCTGATCGCGAAGACCGAGGGAGAAGAAAGGGCCGGTGCCCTATGGATGGTGGCCCTACCCTTCCAATACACCGGGGAGATGAGAGGCTGGGTTCTTCAGATATTTGTCTCTGAACAATTTAGAGGCATTGGATTGGGAAAGGCCTTGATGAAGATAGCAGAGGAATGGACCCTTGAGGAGGGGCTTCATAGGATCGGCTTGAATGTTGGTACGGGAAATAAAGAAGCGATCGCGCTCTACAGGTCATCGGGTTTCCTGATCGAGGGGTACAATATGGGGAAGGCACTTCGGTCAAGAGCTGAATCCAACGAGAAATGATTTCGATATGGGGTGAAGGTCAGTTCTCATCTATGCCTGAAAATCTTATTCGACCTTAGACGGTTCATGACTCAAACTTGGTTCCCGCAAAGGATTCTTTTCATACTCACCTTTTCAAGGTGTGCGGGCTTGTTGTTTGGGCAACATATTTGAAATGGTTATTCTCTAACAAATTGCTAGGAGGAAAAAAATGAGGAGTTCTCAACAAGGCTTGACCACCCTGGCTTTGGTGGTTGTGGTGGCCGTAGTCATCGTTGTGGTTTCCGCCATGGTGTTGATCTTGGTGATTCCTCTCAAGCCCGTTGACGTTCACGAGTACCGGGAAGTACCCTCACAATCTGGTGCGGAGAATATCGATTTGAATCTCGTGGGAAACATAGGGGCGATTGAAGTGACCTTTGATGATCTGGAGGACAAGTTCCTAACCCTTGATGTCTGGGTGAACGGAGCTATTAATATTTTCGACGATCCAGGAGATTATAATCTTTCCTTCGAGTACGTTTTCTCGGGGGACACCTTGGACGTCGATGTCAACCTTGAACCAACCGATTTATTCAAGGGGATCAAGTTCCTGGTCATAAAGGCTGAAGTGGTAATAAGCGACGAGCTCAATGCCGATCTGGACGTCATGACAAACACTGGCAGCGTGAATTTGACCACGAACCCGCACATCAATATCACAAGAATGCAACTCAACACCAATACTGGCTCCGTGGAAGCATATCTCGACACTGGCACGACACTTTGGAATGACATTGAAATGTCTACGAACACCGGTTCCGTCTATCTGCAATGGGAAGACCTCGTTCTTACCCAGGATATTACTGTAACGCTCGTGACAAGTACTGGAAGTACTGATTTCAGAGGACGGCAGACCGTGGCTTTGGGATATGATCTGGAAGTTTCGAGCACCACTCAGACAGGAAGCGTCTCTGCAGATATCGATATCAGTGGGGACATATCCGCTGAGATAGACTGGAGCCTGGGAACGGGAGATACGGAGATCCATCGAGAGATCGGATTTTTGAAAGACGGTAATCACATGGAATCCAACAACTTCCCAGCTGAGGATAACATTTCAATCTCCCTGCATACCTCCACCGGTAACGTTGACATCTGGGCAGAGTGGAATGATTGAAGCCTTCCTGAGGCTTCCAAACACCTTTTTCTTCCTTGCATTACCCTTCTTCTCAAACATACATGTGCTGGATTGACCTTCTGATTAGCTCCCTTGAGGAGATATCAGCCCTTCCTGCGCAGTTCGACGGATCTAGCGTGTTCGTGAAGACCTTCGGCTCTCGCCAGTGTTTCGACCATGTTTCCGATATGGTCCAGACCTTCTTTCGAGATCATCTGAACAGAGGTTCTTCTCAGGAAATGATCGACATCCAGTCCTGATTTTACGCTTGGGTAGCCCGCTGTTGGCAGGATGTGGTTGGTTCCCGATGCATAATCTCCGCACGCAACTGCAGAGTATCTGCCGACAAACACTGCTCCAGCGTTCCTGACCATATCCACGGCGGGCCATGGATCCCTGAGCTGAATGGAGACATGCTCGGGTGCCATCTTATTGCATGCTTCGATAGCTGCCGATACGCTATCAACCACTATGAATCCAGCGTTTTCAAGGACCTTTTCGATTATTTCCCTGCGTGGGGTGGAGTCCAGCCTGGACTCGATGCATTCCCAGACCTGCTCTGGAAGTTTGGGATCGACCGTCACCAAGGCACATGATGCCTTTGGATCGTGTTCAGACTGGGCAAGTATGTCCGCCGCAATGAAATCTGGATATCCCGAATCATCAGCAACAATAACGATCTCGCTGGGACCAGCAGGAAAATCGATATCGACTATATTCTCAAGTATCATCTTGGCCGCAGTGACGTAGATGTTGCCAGGGCCTACCACCTTCTGAACACGGGAAATAGTCTCCGTTCCCAGTGCCATAGCAGCAATGGCCTGCGCTCCACCCAGGCTGTACACTTCTCGTACACCAGCGACGCAAAGGGCTACCAAGGTGATGGGATTAATAGGCGGAGGAGTGCAGCAGCATATCTGAGGAACACCAGCTACCCGCGCAGGCACGGTCGCCATAAGAACAGTGCTTGGGTAGGATGCCCTACCCCCTGGTATGTATGCCCCTACCCTTCCAAGCGGTTCGGTCTTCATCCCGAGGATGATGCCCGGTCCTGCCTCGCCAAACCAGGCTGGGGGAGGCATCTGCATGCGATGGAACCTGCATATTCTGTAATAGGCGTCGTTCAGCGCTTTCACAATCGCAGGATCGACTAGATCGAAGGCACCCTCGAGCTCCTCTTTAGTCACCCTGATTTCATCTAGGTCAACGCCATCAAGCTCCAAGGTTATGTCCTTAAGGGCGGCATCTCCACCAATCCTCACCCGCTCTATGATTTGAGCGACGGATTCATGGACGTTGCTCAGGTCGGTTCTCTTTGAGGTCCTCCAGCCCTCCGGGTCGAGAGACTCCCACATGATTGCACCATTGGCAAATGACTAGATTACCTTTACGGACTTCACTCACTGCTTCATCATCAATACTGGTCTCTGCCTTAGAGACCCTCCAAGCATAGATCCCAGTGTTACAATGGCGGCCGAGAGTACTGTCCAGTTTTCATCAAGGTTTGCTCCAAGCAGGACCCAGGCTGAAACATCTATTATAGCGAGGGTGATCGCGAAATAGATTATTCCAACGACAATCAGAACCAGGGTGGATACTACGGTCATTAAGATTGATTTCAAATCCTCCTTCAACGCCTTACCTCCTGTGTTTTGGTGAACGGGCATCCAGGGTGATTGCAATAATGGTTTGCCTAACTTTTCGGTTATGGGAATGCGATCGCTCAGCTGTTCTCTCTAAACATTATAGCGATATCCTCAGAATACATTGAGAGGCGGTTGAATTCCTCTTTTGTGAGAGAGCGGGAATGGGCGATCTTTTTTCGTATAGGATCCAACTCGTGAAGTTTAGACACAACGCACTTGAACTGCTCTTCGTTCAGGACATCTTGGAAGTACTTGCGGTTCTTACCCTTCTCCAGGATCGTCTTGAGGTCGTTGAAATCGGAGTAATCAATCCAGCGGTAGGATCCGTAAGTATACGAGGAGGATTCCTCCGTGGATCTTCTCAGATTGCACTGCTCCAGGATGTTCTTGGGAACGTAGTTGCCTATATTCTTCTCATTAGGGATCACGACTCGTTCCTGGATGAGGTCCCTTAGGAAATTCTCAAGCTCGTACAGGAATCGGTAGCCCAGGAAGTTGAACTCCGACTCAATGCTTGATTCCACGGCTTCCTCTAGTTCATTCCTCATCTCTTGATTAGACTTGCCGGTTATCTCTTCAAGGGTCCTGTCCTCATCCTTTGATCTTCGAACCAGCTGGTAGTACTCATCCAACGTCCTCGCTGGAGATCTATCGGTTTGAGCGTTTGCACCGATGATGAAGGTAGGACCGATCCTTGCGGGTCTCATCTCGTTCAAAAGGTTCATTGAGGCTATGGGCTCCTCGAGGGACTTGGACAGCTCCTTCGCGAACCGTCTTAGTTTGGAGAACGATTTGGAACCCTCGTTCATATCATTTATGGATTCCTGAAGTTTCTTGGATGATTCCTTGGGATCACTTTTCTTCTTCTCATCCTTCTTGAGTTCCTCGGAGCTCATGTACCTTCCTCTGAAGCAAATCATCAGTTCATTCAATAATCTTTGCGTCCGACACCCAATAAATGGGAATTAGGTAGGTAAGAGCGGATAGTATCTAGGATAATATTGTATTATTCTATACACCAAAGCAATATATAGTACTCTATTGTATATATTGTACATCCTTATTGGGAGGAGTGCAATATGGTTGATAGAATCAAGATTTTCCTTGACGAGGAGGATATTCCCAAGAACTGGTACAACATCCAACCCGACCTTCCCTCTCCGCTGGACCCACCCCTGATGCCCAATGGTGAGGTGGCTGGACCGAAAGACCTGGCTCCATTCTTTCCCATGGAGCTGTTGAAGCAGGAGATGAGCCAGGATAGATGGATCCCCATTCCGGAAGAGGTTTTGGAAGCCTATCGCATATGGAGACCTTCCCCTTTGTACAGAGCCAAAAGGCTGGAAAAGGCCCTGAAGACGCCAGCGAAGATATACTACAAGTGGGAGGGAGTGAGCCCAGCGGGCAGCCACAAGCCCAACACGGCAGTGGCTCAAGCCTACTTCAATATGAAGGAAGGGATCGAGACCCTGACCACAGAAACCGGAGCGGGTCAATGGGGATCGGCCTTGGCCTTTGGCACTTCCCTGTTTGGCCTGGGATGTCGAGTATACATGGTCCGCATCAGCTTCGAGCAGAAGCCCTATCGAAGGAGTTTGATGCAGACCTGGGGAGCCACCTGCGTACCAAGTCCCAGCACCAAGACAAAATTCGGAAGGATGATGTTGGAGAAGTATCCCGATACTCCTGGAAGCCTAGGCATTGCAATTACTGAGGCAATGGAGGATGCATTGACCGACGAGAAGACGAAATACTCGCTTGGAAGCGTTCTCAATCACGTCCTGCTTCATCAGACAATCATTGGATTGGAGGCGAAGAAGCAGTTCGAGATGATCGATGAGTATCCCGACTCCCTCTATGGGTGCGTGGGCGGAGGAAGCAACTTCGCAGGTGCAGCGTTTCCTTTCGCTGCGGACAAGATGAACGGTTCCCGACCGGATGTCAAGATCGTGGCCTGCGAGCCCTCTGCTTGTCCGACATTGACCAAGGGCCCGTACATGTACGATCATGGAGACACTGGCAAGATGACACCCATGATGATGATGTACACCCTTGGACATGACTTCGTCCCACCACCCATACATGCAGGCGGACTCAGGTATCACGGTGACGCCCCCCTTCTCTGCAAATTAGTGCACGAGAATGTCATAGAGGCCGCTTCCTTCCAACAAAAGGAGTGCTTCGAAGCAGCGGTATTATTCGCGAGGCAGGAGGGTTTCGTTGTAGCCCCAGAGACCTCCCATTGCGTAAGGGCAGCCATTGACGAGGCCATTAGGTGCAAGAAGACTGGAGAGGAGAAAGTAATCTTCTTTGCAAACTCCGGACACGGTTTCCTTGATATGTCCTCTTACGATGCATACTTCTCCGGCAAGCTGGTGGATTATGCGTTGCCAGAAGAGGATATAAGGAAGGCAACCTCGAGCATCATACCTCCTGGAGGCGCATGAATAGGTTCTGCACCCATAGTTTTCACCCCTAAACGCCTTCCCCCTCTATCCCTCGAGGGGGGCTTTTCAAGCTCCCCTCAAACCTCTAATCAGTACGAATGAACAGCAATTTT
>JAAEEP010000016.1 GCA_013415695.1 Methanomassiliicoccales archaeon
GCCCCGATCTCGATGCTGTTGGTGTAGGTGCCCGAGGGCGTGGTCACCTCCGCTATCACCGTCCGGGAGTCAAACGAGATACCATCGTTCTTGATGTAGATGGCGAACCAGACGCTGTCATCCACCTCTCCGTAGATGTAATCAGTAATGCTCAGGTTCCCGGAGGTGGACGACTTGAACATCTCCTGGTACAAATAGATCGCACCCAATGCAGCCAAGATGATCCCAAGGACGACGCCTATGGCGAATATGGTCTTCATGTTCCTGCTAACCCACTCGTTGGGCTCGTATCTGCTCTGCATTTCCTCTTGGAGGGTTCCCCTGGGCTCCTCATACCTGAGCATGATGCCACAGTTCCAGCAGGTCTCATCATCTCTCGAGACCCTCTCCCCGCAGAAATGACATCTCACCTCCCTCACCTATCCTATCTATCGTGAATCATGAAGATAAGATTATTCACATGTTTGCCCCAATATTTCATCTAAGGGTTCTGACCGATTCTCATTGGAAATAGAAATTTGCCATCAATATTCTACAGAATATCATCGAGTCCCAGAGATTTAAAATCCGGATGCTTCGTATTTATCCGGTACCTGCCATCGGACAATTCTTCAATTGCCCTATTTTTTATTAAGATTTTCTTATACTTATCAATCGTTCTATCATCGTATCCGAATGTGGTACTGATCGCGAATTCCAGATCATCTTCATCAAATTCCCAATCGGATTCTACGCTCAAAGAAAGTTTGAGAATGAGATTATCATAGATTTCATTCCAAGTTGCCAAGACAGATCCCCTCCTTGAAAAATAAATGATGTCGGATTATTTCTTTTTTTCATATGGATTGTGGGTGACAGAAAGGATTCTTCCAACCATTCTAATTTACTCAAAGATTCTCGCTTCACCAAGGCGCTCTTCCATACCTGAGAACGTGGTCGTTGTACTGCTTGGCCAATCTGTTGGCATCGAGCGTTTGAAAGATCAGTATGATCAGAATGACCGCCAAGATGATTACAGTGAGAATGAACCCAACTCCCATGGTGATGAAACCGAGGAAAATGCTTCCAACAAGTAGAGCGTCCAGGAAAATGCCGAGGATAAGCAGCAGGAATCCTTGAATCATTTTTCCCACATAGATGTGCCCTACCCCCAGTATCCCTATCAATCCAGGCAGTAATGCCAAAATGGTCGCTATCCCTGGATCTTTACGATCAGGGATGGGATACATTCCAGGTCGAGGCTGATATGGAGGATATGGATACTCTGGTGCTCTGCCCTCTTTGAAGTTGAATCCACAATGCATACAGAATTGATAGCCGTCCCGGCTCTCCCCTCCGCATCTCGGACAGAACAAGATGATCCCTCCAACCAATAGAAATTAGTGAATTGGAATCTAAGAATCTTTCTGTGCTCGATTTTCAGTTCTCCGCAAGAACCAATGATCTCATTTCATGTCATATTACCATCAATTGGAGCAACAAAGATGATCTATGACTCAAATTTCAATTGAAAGCTACGCTTAGAAACGGTTTTCAATACTTCACTGAGGCGTTCACAAAGTCCTCAATCACTCTACTCTATTATTCGTCTAATGTCGTACATTTCAAACGATAATAGTACAAGTTTATATATATCAGAAAACGACAATATTGTGAAAGTTGGGGATTCATATGCCAATGTGTCCTTTCTGCGGCCTGTATGTCTACAAAGGGGAAGGAAACACGATCTGCATTTGCGGTGAGGAACTTCCCGAGGATATCCACAAGTACATGAGGGAGAGCATTATCTGCGGAAAACCGATGGAGTTCGAATCCGATTCAGGTGATGAACAGCAATTCAGGGAACTTTGAACCGGGTTATCATTTATGCTCTAGATATCCTAGATTCCTTCATCGTACCTACAGTAGTAGATACTCTTTTTTCCAAGCTCATTACCCACTGGACATTCAGGACATATGCATCCAATCTCATCGTGAACGCAGTTGGTGGGGCTCTTCCCCTTCGTGCAGAAGAACCTCTGCTCCCTGATCTTTGCACATACGGAGTATGAAGGGCATTTCCTGGTGCATAGACATCTTGTCATCTTCTCGTACAGTTCGTCATCACTAAGATTCATTTTTGTCATGAGATCTCCAGGATGTGATTGGAATCTTCCCCCTCGTAATATTTTCCAATTAACCAAGAGTTGAAAAGGTGGTGTGTCAGCTCCCCATCTTAGCTGATAGGTTCAAATCGTCCATCGAACAATAATGTTGGTGAGTGATTGCCATAGATAAGTGGGGATGCACTGTTTGTGGTTATGTATGCGATTCCGAAGAAGGAGATCCCGAGAACGGAATACCGCCAGGGACCGTTCTTGGGGAACTGCTTGGCGACTGGGTTTACCCTGTATGTGGGTCGCACAAGGTCAAGTTCCTCAAACTATGGCACGAGGAATCGGAATCTGATCGCAACTCAAGCTTCAGAGTTGACTCACGCCTGGAGATGACAGCTCGTCATGTAGGAACCAGATTCTATATTATTGGGCAATTGAACAATAACCATGATTATATCATTGTCACCGGGCGCGACCGAGATGTACTGAGATCCTATGTACGTGCCTTGATTAGACATCACTTCTGCGACGAGCGTACCATGGCTGATTACCGTTCCTTTGTTCTCGACTGTGATGAAGAACCAAATCTGATCATAGTACTCGTTTGTGTGATACTCAGTGATGGTTAGATTGTTGGTTGTCTGAGGTCCTTCAGTAGTATAGCTAAAAAAAATGATAGCCATCAGTGTGCCGATCAGAATCAGCATGACAAGGGCGACAAGACCGATGAACAAGGATATATTCTTGGGCAATTCGATTTCGGGCAAGAAAATTCTCATCCACTTTCCTTGCATGGATGATTGGAGCGTGCCTTTTGGCTCCCCGTATCTAAGGAGTGTACCGCAGCTCCAACATGTCTCGTCACTCCTGGACACATCCTTGCCACAGTTGGGACACTTCACCAATTACCCCTCCGTATTAACTAGTGCCTCTTGAGAGAAATAGGTATCCCATAATCGGCTCCTTCAACCGAGATGGCGTCAAGAATCTATTTTCCACCGACGGATTCCAGTTGATGCGATTCTTCAGGTTCCGAGCTGTACTGCTTATACACAGTGAGCCATGCGAATAGGCTGAATATGCCTACAACGGCGAAGATGATACCCATGACCGCTATTCTGCTCTGCCATTCCAGGGATGCGATCATCATTCCTCCCGCCCCTATGGCCATGAAAAGGAAGTTGAATATGGAGGAGGCCGAGCCGATGTCGGTGTCCACCTGGGAAAGTGCGATATCGAAGCTCGGAGGCCTGGTGATGGATACCGCCAGGGTTGCTGGTATCACCGAGAGAAGGAATGGGATCGGACCCAGCTCTCCCAGGGTCATGATCAGGATTCCGCTTATCACAATTACCGCAATGCTGGCAGCTACTATTTTCAGCCGGTTGAAATATCTCGCCAGTATCAAGTAAAGGAAAGGTCCGATCAGCAGGAACATACCATTCGCTGCGAAGAAGAGGCTGAACTCTCCCTTGCTCAATCCGAAATCATCGATCAGGATATATGTGGAGGTGCCAACCCACACGAAGATGATGATGCCCAGGGGAGACAGGCTTGGTAGCAAATTGGAGAACTTGCGATTCCTGAGGACCACGCCCAGCTGTGCCAGGGCAGCGAGCACTTTCCTGTCCGCTCTTTGAGAGATCGACTCATCCATTAGAATGCAGCCGGCAAGTGCGATCATTCCAATTGCCGCCAGTAGGAAGAATATTCCGTTCCAGGTGATCACCTGCAGCAATGCTGCACCGACGATGGGGGCGATGACAGGGCCCATGGCCATCATCATGCTCACCATGGCGAATGCCCTCTCCCTCTCATGACCGTCATAGATGTCCCTCACCATGGCCGTGGAAACGGCGACAGCGACACCTCCGAAGATGCCCTGCAGTGCCCGGAATACTATCAGCTCGTAGACGTTCGTCGATAGCCCGCAGAGAACGCTGAAGAAGACGAACGCGGCCATGCCCGCTATCAGCGCAGGCCTTCTCCCATACTTGTCGGAGAGCGGTCCCCAGAGTAAAAGGCCGATGCCGTAGAATAGGAAGAACAGTATCAGGTTGAGGTTCAGCAGGCTAACGGGAGCATCGAGCTCGACACTCATCTCAGGTAGGGCTGCGAGATACATATCGGTTGCAAGGGCGGGAAGTGCGTTCAGGAGAATGATGATTGCCAGAACTGCGGCGGATCTCTTGGGCAGAACCCATCTCCTTCCCGACTTCTGCATCTCCTGGCCGTTCGTCTAAATCCCCCCGTACGAATCATTGACTGCACCCGTTGTTCCAGAATCAGCAGAGAGGGTACTGTCCAGGTGATTGAATCTGTCGTTATAATCCTTTCATTCCAGGATGAACGGAGTCAGTAGCATCGATCGAGCATCATTGAGAAACGTTGCGAATCCTAAACGATTCACCGGTGAAATCGAAAGCAAATATCGTATTGAAGGGCAATTTGCCATTCTTTGATCAAAATGGACTTCAAACGATCAGCGAGACTATGGCGATCAATGCAAGGGCTCCAAGGAACACGAACATGAAGACCATTGCCTTCTCACCCCTCTGGGCGTAATACCCAGCGCTGTTGATGACCGTATAAATGAGCATGCCCAGTGCAACCAGGCTGATTTCAAATGACCAGCGAGCGTCAAGAATCGAGGAGACTCCGGCTGCCACCAGCAGCAATCCCGTCAGGAATTCGGCGATTATGTGGTAGATCATTCCCAACCGATTCGTCTCAAGGTCGTCGACCTTCTTACCAAGAAGAAGGGCGGTCCACATGCCTATGATCAGCAACCCTATGGCTATCAGGAAGATGGACACCAGATCGGATGGTAACAGCAATTCAATAGCCACAAGAACAGTGGATTGCGTTCATGATATATTTTCATTCGCTAACCAAATTCGAGACTTAATTTCATTTGTAATCTTTACCAGGGGGAGAGTTCGAACCATAATGATCTCGAGACCATTGGAATCTTAGCCAAAGCGCCCCCCAGTGACAGTATTTGCTACATCTAGCTTGGTAATGTATCGTATTGCGGGCACCGAGGCCAGCAATCCCAATACAAATGTCATCACCACTATGACTCCGTATCCGTACCAGTCGCCCAGATACAATATGGTCTGGTACATCGGGAAGAAGATCCTGAACTCCGTGGCCATGGATTCCATCACCAGCCACAGAAGCGGTATCGCCACCAATGCCCCTATTATGATGAGGATTACGACCTCGAGATACACGCTCTTGGCAACCTCCTTCCGACGGTACCCTATTGCCCTGAGCTGGCTGTACTCCGCCCTCCGCTCCAGCACGCTCACATAAACGATGTTCGAGATAGCAATTGCGGCTATGAGGACGCTGATTAGACCGAAGAGGTACAGGACATCCTCGTAGTTTGTGAAGAAGTCCAGCATTCCCGACTTGATGTTGCCCTTCTCCTGTATGTTCGCGACCAGCTGGGACCCCAGGAAGGTCTCCTCCACCTCATCGATGTGACCGTCCTGCACCTTCAGGTAGGCACCGCTGAACAGCTCTACTCCGGATATCTCCCCAATGATGGAGTCGTTGACGTATATCGATCCTATCATGTCGTTTACGATGCCTGTGATGATGAGGTGGGATGTCCCTATCGGCGTGGAGAGGGTTATGGAGTCGCCCGGAGAGAGCCCTTCATCGTTCGCGAGTAAGTAGCTAATCATGCTCTCGTTCGATCTCTCGGCCAGCCTCCCCCTGTCGAGAGAGAACCTGTGGAGGGTCTGGTTCCATCCCATCCCGATGACCAGAGCCGTCCCGTTGCTCCCGTCGCTCTCCCACAGCGACGACACCTTGGAGACCATGACCTCGTCCACGATATAGGGGGAGGTGATCGAGGAGGCGTTCTCCCTATCGATGGGAGCGGCGTAGTCCACTATGAGGTCCCAGTCGTCGTTGTCGATGGTGGCTGCGATGGAGTTCTCGAAGGAGGCTATCATGAGGAAGGACATGCTCCCCATGACCACGGAGAAGGCGACCGCCACCACCATGATCGCGGTTCGCCCCTTCTGCCTGATCATCTTCCTCCAGGCGTACTTCAACATGTAATTCATTTTTCTGGGTGGGCTGACCTTCGTCTCCTTACGCCTCTTCCTCATGCGGTTCCTGGTCCCCTTGATGGCCTCATGGGGTTCCATCCTCACCGTGCTCCAGACCGCGATCGTCGAGGCCAGTATCGCGGTGATGGGACCAAACACAGCGCCAGTGAGCACCATCTCAAGGGGAAGGATGAACACCGCGCTGGAGGCGTGGATGGCAAGCTGAGCATAGTAATCGCCAAGCATCTGCCCCACGGGTATCCCTAGGAGAACACCGGCCAGGGAGCTGAATCCCCCCACGATCAGCGCCAGGTAGACGTAGGACATCAGTACCTGCCCCCTGCGGTATCCAAGAGCCCGAGTGATACCGATCTCCCTGCGCTGTTCCTGGACCATCCTTGTGAAGGAGGAGTAGACCACGAAGAACGCCACGATGAGGATGAGCCCTGCGATCACGCCGGCGAACATCTCACCCTGCTTGAGATCCTCCTTGATGAGCGCATACCCGTACAGCTCGTCCTGGGTCTGGGTGTATATTACGGTGTCGTCGGCCAGCTCCTCGGTGATGCTCTGCTTGGCCGCCATCTCCTTGCCATCCTCCAGAAGGAAGAGGAACTCGTTGACCATCGCTGCGGGGACACCGAAGGACTGGCGGAGTGACGGCTCCGGTAGGTACACAACGGCCATGGAGCCTGGGATCGGCATTATTGACTGGGGGTTGATCGGCATGAAGATGAACTCAGGGGAGTATGCAAGCCCAACCACAATCTTCTCGTCCCAGCCCGAGCTGGTCATCAGCGAGATCGAATCTCCCACCCCAATACCAGCGTTATCCGCGTACCCCTTCTCCAATATGACAGTGTCGTTCCAATCCTGGGAGAAGTAGGTTCCGCTGCCCTGGGGGATCTCCAGGATGTTGATGTCTGGTGGGCTGGAAGGGTCTATACCCAGCAGGGTGGCGGCGACCTGCTCGCCCCTCACCATTATCCTGGAAGCGAAGTCTAGTCTCGCCTCCGCCTCCTCCACGCCATCGATCGCCTCCAGCTGTGCCAGCTCGCTCTCGGGGGCGAGCTCCACCCTCACCACCAGGTCGCTGAGGTGCTGATCCTCGACGACTTGCTCCAGAGTGCTCTGGGCCGAGGGGATCATCGAACCCATCCCGATGTAGAGGGCGACGGCGAAGAAGATGAGCAGCCCCGCCCCAATGGCTCGGAACTTGATCCTTCTGAGCTCCCTGTTCTGCTTCCGGTAGAGGTAGCGGGTCATGCCGCCGTCCCTTCCCTGTCCTTGATGCTCTCGATCCTCCCCGATCGGATGCGGATGGTTACATCCGCGAATTGAGAAGCCTCGTCCCAGTGAGTGACCGCCAGCACTGTCGTCCCTGTCTCCCTGTTGAGGTCCCTGATCAGCTCCCAGATCGTCTCTCCCGTCTCAGCATCGAGGTTTCCGGTGGGCTCGTCCGCGATCAGTAGTTCAGGCTCCATTGCCAGTGCCCTTGCCACCGAGACCCTTTGCTGCTCTCCACCGGACAGTTGATCGGGGAATTTCGCCTCCATTCCCTTTAATCCCACCATATCGAGATACCTTAAGGAACGCTCCCTCAACTCCTTGGGATCTTTGATCTTTAGAGCAAGGCCGATCTCGATGTTCTCCAACGCGTTCAATGTGGGGAAAAGATTGAAGAACTGGAATACGAAACCGATCGACTCTGCCCTGAACCTGGTGGCCTCATCATCGTTCAGGGAGGTGATCTGCTTGTCTCCCACCATCACATTACCCTCGGTGGGCGAGATCAAGCCCGAGATGATGTTCAGAAGGGTCGTCTTGCCAGAGCCGCTTGGTCCAAGAATGACGACGAACTTGCCTTTCCCGATATCCAGACTGAGATCGTTGACCGCTTTGATCATCTTGTCTCCGCTCTGGTATTCCTTTGTTACCCCTTGTATCTGAACGATCTTTTCCATTTCGTCCCCCTCCGAATATAATAAAAAATACCATTTATTTGGGATTATAAGAAGATAGGGGGTTGATCATTCGGTCGAAGCCAACTTGGTAAAAGGCGAGATCGGTCCAATTTCGGGAGAGGGTGTATCAAGTCTTCGAACTCATTTCGATCTGCTTCCTCAATGAGTCGACGAACACGGAATTGTGGATTGTCTTCCTTCGCTTTCTAAACACTGGCTTTGTTGGATCGATTTCGTAGAACTCGATGAAATGCAAGATTGAGGTTCTTTCCTCTCTGCAAATGATCTCGACCAGGGGCTCTTCCTCGACCACGTCCACTATCGATTCGTATTCAAATGATTTTTCAACAATGGTGTAACCGTATGGAGGTTGAAAAGCCCTCTTCCTGCAAAGGCTGATGACTCTCCTATTAGTGAAAAGAAGGATGCATAACTGATAGCAGTATCTGGTCATTTCGGCCCAAACCAGATCATGCCTATGGAGTGAGGGGTAACCATAAACCCCCAGTTTTTTCGGTAGGGGTCTGGCCATCGCCTTAACATCGGCATAGACGGCCCCGATGACCTCCTCAACTTCCTCTCCTTCATGAATGTCGATGCGGTCCAGAACCTCATCATATGTCAATTCTGTTCGATCGTGGTTCAAGAGCTTCCCCCATTGATGTACGAACTGTGAGAATTTCAATTTTACCAGGGATATCTCATCTCAATTCAAGGCAGATTCGTTCATCCTTCAGAAAGAGGGATTAATCACATCTGCATTGGTAGTGCCTACCCAATCGATCGCAGGATGATTTCCAATGACAATTACGATTTACATCGCCGGACCTATGTTCTCACAAGCTGAGAAACGCTACAACGAAGAGATATGCGAACATCTCGAAGAACTTGGTTATAGGACTTTCCTCCCTCAGAGGGAAGCCAGCGATGTCGATGACCTCCTGAGGTCTGGCCTAGACTGGGATCAGGTGAACCAGCAGATCTTCGAGGAGGACACCAAGGGAATAAGGAACTCCGATATCGTTCTCTTCGTGATGGATGGAAGGGTTCCCGACGACGGCGCTTGCGTGGAGATCGGATACGGTTACGCACTAGGGAAGGAGTGTATAGGCCTCAAGACCGACCCAAGGAGTTTCATGAGCGATTACGATAACTCGATGATCGTTGGCGCTCTTAAGAATAGGATCGCCAGGAACACGGACGAGCTTCTCTCCATCATCAGGGAGATCGCCCTATCACCAGATGCCGCATCCCAAGAGGAGAGCTCATAAGTAACCGTTAACGAGCCGATATTCTTCCGTTCTGCAAACCCTTAAGAGATGGTCGGAGGATGCCTCCGATATGGACCTTCAGGCTTTGGTGTACGCTGCGGCGATCTTCTTCTTCATATTCGATCCATTTGCCACGCTTCCAGTGTTCATCAGCTCCACCAAGGGCTTGGATGAAGACGCCAAGGTGAAGAGCGCAAACAAGGCCATCCTGGTCTCCATAATTCTCTTCGTGATTTTCGTTCTCATAGGTAACAATCTCCTTCAGATATTCGATATATCGATCTCCGCCTTCAAGCTGGCCGGGGGCATAATCCTGTTCCTGCTGGCCCTGGAGATAATCTTTGGTCTCCAGCTAGGAGGGCAGGGGGAGAAGAACGTGGCATGGGTGGTTATAGCCTCCCCACTGCTTACCGGTCCGGGTGTGATGACCACGGCCATAGTGCTGGCCGGACAGCACGGCTACTTGCTGACGATACTTGCTGGGCTTCCAGTGCTGCTATTCACCTGGTTCCTGCTCAGGAATGCATCCCTCATCGTGAGGTTCCTGGGCGACAATGTCATAGACATCACTTCCAGGATAATCGGCCTTCTCGTAGCCGCCATGGGTGCCGAGTTCGTCCTGAGTGGGGTCATGGAATATGCCAAATCCAACGGTGTTTATGCGATCCTCCGCCTGATCTATTGATTGGATTCAATAACATCGCGGCATCAGACTCTCGTTTCCGCGCTCCAATTCCCCTTCTTCTCCCAACCCGAGAGGATAAGGTAGAGGACGCAGGACCCTGTCAGTATCATCGCGCTAACCATCAGCGCGGCGGAGATGGAGACGGAGTTGGAGATTACTCCCATGGCAAGCGAGCCTGTCATGAAGCCGACCTGCAAGATCAAGGACTCGAAGGAAAGCAGCGTGGAACGCTTCGCCGCCGGCACCTGTGAGTTGAATATTGCAGAGTGAGGGGAGCTGGAGAGCCCGTTGAAGGCGAATGTTACCAGGTAGAAGAAGGCGAATCCCAGGATGTCTCCCTGCAATGCAAGGGCCAGCATTAACAAGCCCATCATGCCCCTCATTCCCACCAGGCTCAGAGCGAGCCTTCCTTTCATCTTCTCGCTCAAAGAGGCGGATATTGCATTTCCAAGGGAACCCATCAGGAAGTACCCTGCAGCCAACACCCCGTATATCCATGTCTGCGAATCGACCCCGATAAGTTCCTCGACCCTGGGCTGCCATAGAAGTTCTAGGCCAGCGAACCCGAACCCGGCCGCCACAGTGGCCATGAGAAGGATCTTGATGACCGGGTTTCTTGCCCCGTACATGATGGATGTGGATAGAATCTCCGGCAGCTTCTTGAAGCCATCAGAGGCCTTTCCGATGAACTCCCCATGCTCGAAGACCAGGGCGGAGGTCAGGAAGAACTGGATGATTGCCAGTAGTACCATCAAAACCAGGTTGCCCGAGTAGATGTTGAATCCCGGGATCTGCTCGAACCACGGTCCAACGATCATGGGCATCACCCCACCGATAATGGATGCCGCGGCCAGCCCTAGAGGGATGAACACCCCCACCTTAGCCAAGGACTTCTGGAGATTGCCCTCGGGATGCGCCCGGTTGAACTCGTCAACGAACCACGCGTCCATGGAACCGGAGGACAAAGCTCTCGCAACCCCGAAGGCCAGGAATGCGAACGCCATGGTGATGAAGTTCCAGGATATTAGGATAAGCAGGTAGGAGATTATCTGGACCACGACCGAGATGAGGTACACCCTCTTGCGACCGATGCTGTCCGACAATCCTCCTGTTGGGAGCTCCAAGAGGATGACGGTGGCGGAGTAAATGGCAGCTGTCACGCCAACCTCCAGGAGATTCAGACCCTTGTCCAGCTGCACCAGGATCAATATTGGAAAGAAGAGTCCAATTATGAACCAGTGGAACGATTGATTGATTACGAAGACAAAGTGGATGTCGTCCCTGATCATCTAACGGACTCCTTTCGTCCGTGGGTAGATAAAATTCGAAACAGAAAAATTTGTTCCTTCACAGTTCGAGGGTCATTTCCTTAAGCTAGGAAGCGTTATTTCCCCCCGTGAATGGCATCTGGATCGCCCTGGCTGTTTTCCTCTTCACATACTTCCTGATATCGATCAGACGGCTTCCCAAGATCAAGCTCGATCGCCCGATCGCAGCCCTCGTAGGGGCCGTTCTCATGCTCATACTGGGAGTGGTCACTCCTGAGAGGGCTCTCGAATCGATCGATCTGGATATACTGTTCCTTCTGCTGGGAATGATGCTCCTGGTGGTGGGGCTGGAGTTCTGTGGCCTCTTCGAGTGGGTCTCGATCCGAATGATCAGGTACTCCGGAACGCAGTTCAGACTCCTTGTGCTTGTGATGGTGGTGAGCGCGGTGCTTTCCGCCCTCGTCCTGAACGACGCGGTGGTGCTGATGTTCACCCCGATCGTCATCAAGACCTGCAGGCTGGTGAAGACGGATCCCGTTCCCTTCCTTGTGGGAGAGGTGGTCGCCGCCAATATTGGGAGCGTAGCGACAGCGGTGGGGAACCCTCAGAACGCGTACATAGCCACCAAGGCAGATATAGGCTTCCTGGAGTTCTCGGCCGCGCTGCTCCCGGTGGCCGTGATATCTCTCTTGATCGGCGTAGTTCTAATATACATCATCTTCAGGAAGGACATCGAAAAGGGGGATGCTGCCGCCCTGCGCTCTCTCGCCCGGGAGAACGGGTGGTCACGTCTCAGAAATTTCATTTTGGAGGGGGACAGCCAGGCCAAGGAAGGTATGGTGAATCTACGCAAAAGGCGAATGGCGCTACAGGCGATCCTGCTAATCACGCTCATTGCGGTCATGGGCTTCTCACTGAGCAGCTTCATTGGGATCCCTCTCTCCATGGTGGCCTTCGCGGCCGGGGTAGCCACTTTCATGGTCCTGTTGCTCATGACCGATGTCCGCAGTGGAGAGATCCTGAGAAAGGTGGACTGGTCGATAATACTGTTCTTCATCGGTCTTTTCATCGTTCTGCAGGGCGTGAGGGACTCCGGGCTTCTTGCCGAGATCCAGGCGCTATTTCCAGGTTTCGGGCCGGGAGAGACCCCTACCTTGGGATCGCTCACACTCTTCTCGGCCGTACTGTCCAACCTGGTGAGCAACGTTCCCGCGGTCATGCTTCTGGGCGAGATGATACCGGTTCAGAGCACGGACCTGTGGCTCGCCCTAGCTTCATCCTCCACATTAGCAGGGAACGCCACCTTGCTCGGTGCCGCAGCTAACATAATCGTGGCTGAGAAGGCAGAAGGGTTGGGGGTCGAGATATCCTTTAAGAGATTCATAATGGCGGGTCTTCCCATTGCGGTAGTTACCCTACTCGTATCCACACTTCTGCTCTTGATGATTATGTGAGCCGTCTTCGGTCAATCTCTCAACTCTCAGAAAAGGAGCCTACTCGGGGGATTCCGCTTCTACCGCTGGAACCTTGTCGGACCTGCCCATCTTCCTGTTCGTCCAATTTATTAGCCTGTCAGCTGAGAATAGATCGATGAATTCCTGCTTGCTGTGGTTCTTCAACCACCAAAGCCCAATGCCGGCGACGGTCAACGCTCCAAGAATATCGGACATCACATCCTGCATGGTGTCGAGGTAAGACATGTACTGCATGGTGGAGCCGAGCACCTCGTCGCTGATGAGCTCGTATATCTCCCAGCCAAGGCCGAAGGCGCAAGTGAACCCGAGAGTGAAGATCACTATGAACGGAGCGGTGAGACGGATGGTTATGGAGTATCTCTCCAGGTAGATCAAGAAGAAGAACGAGACGTAGGCCACGATCACCGCCGCCACGTAGTGGGCGACCTTGTCCCACCAGTCTATGAAGACGTCGTAGAGGCCGAGATAGATCCCTATGTCGTGCATCATGAGGACTCCGGATATGGCCAGCACGATCGGTATGGGGAAGATGTAGATGCCCTTCCATCCCAATGCGAGCAAAACCACGAGTGCCAGTACTGCCAGCATGTATGGGAAGAAGGTGAGTATGGTATTCTCTATCCCGCCCTTCGTGGAGTGGTACCAGTAGTCCAGGAACAGGATCGAGAAGACCAGCACACCCGTCAGTATGATTATCGTACTCCATACGATGAGGTAGTATTTCGTCTCCCTTCTCAGATCGATCCCCCCGCAGATCCCTCGAATGGAATCGATCGCTTGAAGAGTACCATTACCACCCACATCCCCAGGATCATGAAGCCTATATCACTGACCGCGAACATCATCCAGCGGTTGTCGATGATCAGTGCGTGACCTGTCAGAAAGTCAAAGACCAAGAGGTTGAGAATGAGAAGTGTCACAAGGAAAAGGGCGATGAATAGCACAGACAGTATGGCCATGGCCCTGTTCATTGTCAAATTTGTGTGAGATATCATCGATAGGACGATGAGGAAGGCGATCGAGAGGCAGGCAACGGCGATGCCTATCTCCTTCAGGTGGTAACCTATGTCCAAGGTGTAGAAATTGAACAGCATGGCCAGCATCAAAGCGATGACGGTCGTGAAGGCAAGTGATGCGGAAAGTGCGACGTTGATGTAGACCGGTCTCATGATCTTTCGGATCAGGATCAGTATCAGGACAGCGGCCAGGAGTGAAACCCAGGGGTCTATAGAAAGCAACGCTACAGCTAATATGCCTATACTGATAATGAACATCAGAGGGATTCCCCTCGAATTCTTCTCTTCACTTTCCATTTATGGCCCCCGGCCGGTCGCGAAAGATTTTATTCATGTCTATAGTATAAATCTTTTTGTCCTGGGGACATCCCCGAACTCTCCCATTTCGATGAGCGAAGGACACGCAATATTTATCGTGAAAGATATGGAGGGTCAAATAAGATAAAGAATGGGTGCGACCTTGAATAATGCCTGAAGCGATTGATGAGGGACTTACTCGTGACCTTATGTTTGGATCTCTTCCTTCCTGTAATGGCTATGAATCACTATTACTGGGATGATTTGGGCAGTCGGTACCGTTCTATGATATTTATTTAAAGCAGGGTGTCCATTTTGGCGGCATCGCAACCCATTACTAGACTATATTATCTGCTGGACAAGGTGGTTAGATGGGGTCGGACATAAAGAGCAGGGTGGAAAGGGCCAAGCGGGCATCCATAGTCCTAGCTAGCAAACCCACAGGGCTGAAGAATCGGGCGCTCGAGGCAATGGCCGAAGCCCTTGACTCCAACAGGGAGCGGATAATCGAGGAAAATGCCAAGGATGTGGCCTTGGCCGAAGAACTGGTCGCCAGTGGAGAGATGAGCAGGGCACTGCTCAAGCGTCTGATAGTGACTGAACCGAAGATAGACGCTATGATCGCTGGCATCAAGGATGTAATCGAACTGGAGGACCCAGTGGGGAAGACTCTGGACGCAATCGAGCTGGATGAGGAGCTCAATCTCTATCAGGTCAGTGCGCCCATCGGACTCATTGGAGTCATCTTCGAGTCCAGACCTGACGTTATCCCTCAGATAATGTCTCTCTGTCTCAAGAGCGGTAACGCCACCGTGTTCAAGGGGGGAAGCGAGGCCGTCAGATCGAATCGGACTCTTTTCGAGATCCTGGTAGAGGCCATGGAGTCAGTGGAGGGAATTCCAACGGATGCCTTCCAGCTGATGGAGACCCGGGAGGACGTTAGCGCCATCCTCGATCTGGATCGATATATCGACCTCCTGATTCCCCGAGGCTCAAACCAATTCGTCCAGTATATCCAGGACAACACGCGGATACCCGTCCTCGGACACGCCAGCGGCATCTGTCATGTCTATGTCGACGAGAAAGCAGATCTGGATAAGGCCTGGGATATTAGCCTGGATTCCAAGGTGCAGTATGCCGCGGTCTGCAATGCCGCCGAGACACTTCTGGTTCATAACAGAATAGCGACAAAGTTTCTCCCCACAATGGCCCAGCGCCTATTGGATAAGGGCGTGGAACTTAGGTGTGATCGCGCCTCGCTCGAACTGCTCATGGGAGCAAAGGGGCTAGATAAATCCAATATAGTCTCCGCGACCGAAGGGGACTGGTGTACGGAGTACAATGATCTTGTCATTTCTATTGGGGCGGTCAGCTCAATGGATGAGGCCATCGATCACATCAATTCGTTCGGGTCGCACCACACCGATGCGATCGTTACTGAGAACAAGGAGAGCGCATCCAAATTCGTTTCGTTAGTCGACTCGTCCAGCGTCATGGTGAATTGCTCAACCCGCTTCGCTGATGGATACCGCTATGGAAAGGGTGCAGAGGTGGGTATCAGCACCAACAAGATCCATGCCCGAGGACCCGTGGGCATGGAGGGATTGATGATCTACAAGTATGTCCTAATTGGAAATGGGCAGGTGGTCGCCGATTACTCTGGACCTGAAGGGAGAACATTCACTCACAGGAAGCTGGAGGAAGATTACCCGTTGTGATGGAGGCGTGTTGGTGAGCGGACGGAGTGAACTTCTTAACGATTTGAATGTGCTGGTCATCAAGATAGGAACAAGCTCGATAATGAGGAATGAATTCCAGGTCAATCGCAATCTGATGGACGACTTGGCCAGGCAGGTACGGAGTCTCATGGACAGGGGAATCCAGGTGATCCTGGTCAGCTCCGGAGCCATCGGTCTTGGTCTGGGCGCGATGGGAGCGCGTCCTAAGCCTTTCGAGATACCCATCCGCCAGGCCGCAGCCTCGGTTGGACAGGGGATGCTCATGAGAGAGTGGAGAGAGTCGTTCGAAAGGGTGAACCTCAAGGTTGCGCAGATACTCTTGACCTACGAGTTCTACTCCGACAGGGAGACCTACCTGAACCTCAGGAACAACCTGTCCACCCTGATGGAATATGGCGTGGTCCCCATCATCAACGAGAACGACGCGGTGTGCACCAAGGAGATCGAGGCCGTCTTCGGGGACAACGACACGCTTTCCGCCATGGTGGCAAGCAAGATAGAGTCCGACCTGCTGATCATTCTCTCCGATGTCGATGGGCTCTGCGACAGGAATCCAAAGCTCTGCGATACCGCTCATTTGATACCTCTCGTAGAGAAGATCACACCTAACATCGAGCGCATGGCCGGTGATCCCACCAGTACCAAGGGGGTCGGGGGCATGCGCACCAAGATTCAGGCGGCCAAGATCTGCTGCATGTCCGGCTGCAAGATGGTCATCGCCAATCACGGCATCGAGGAGGTCATAACCAAGATCGTGGATGGCGATGAGGTAGGCACGCTCTTCATCTGCGATGAGAAGGTTGACAAGAATCGGAAGCGCTGGATCATACTCGCGAATCCCTCTGGGCAGATACGGGTCGACAAGGGTGCGATGAGAGCCCTGGTTGGAGGGAAGAATGGCCTTCTAGCTTCAGGTATCAAAGAGATCATAGGGGAGTTTGACAGGGGCGACATAGTAGAACTCGTCCACGATGGAAAGGTCTTCGCCAAAGGAATCACTGATTATCGCTCCGAAGAGCTGGAGAAGGTCAAAGGTGCCCATTCCAATGACATCGAGTCCATTCTGGGATACAGCAACTACAGCAACGTGATCAAGCACGAGAACCTGGCCCTTCTCCCATAGCTTTTCTTTCCTTCAGCTTCATTAGAATGGCAGGGACCACCTCAAATACATCACCCACTATCCCAAAATCGGCCACCTTGAAAATGGGGGCGTCCGGATCCTTGTTCACGGCCACGACCACATCTGACGAGCTCATGCCAACAAGATGCTGGATTGCCCCAGAAATCCCCAATGCGAGGTACAGCTTGGGCATCACGGTCTTGCCGCTCTGTCCCACCTGGCTAGAGGGGGGCATCCATCCTAGCTCCACAAGGCTACGGCTGCTTGACATTGTGGCCCCGAGCTCACAGGCCAACTCTCTCACCATTTCGAGGTTCTCCCGGTTGGTGATTCCACGGCCAATCGACACCAGGACTTTGGATTCCTCGATCCTGATATCCTCTTTCTCTTCTCGAACTTCCTCGACGATCTCTGTCCTTATCGATCTCCTGGAGATCTTCATCTCAGGTATCTCGATGACTCCCTTTCTGTTATCGTCAGGTGGAGGTATCTTGAACACCCTTGGTCTGACAGTTGCCATCTGGGGCCTGGTATCCGGGGACAGGATGGAGGCCATGACGTTTCCACCGAAGGCCGGCCTGGTCTGGACCAGCTGTCCCCCATCATCGATGCTAAGCTCCGTGCAGTCAGCGGTAATGCCCACTCCTAATCTGGCAGCTATTCTCGGCGCAAGATCCCTTCCATTCACCGTGGCTCCGAAGAGCACGACTGAAGGTTTATCCGACGAGATCAGGTAGGAGAGAGCATTGGCGTAACCATCGGTAGTGTATCTCTTGAGAAGCTCGTTCTCTAAGTACACGACCCGATCCGCACCGTATCGGAACAACTCTTCACCCAACCCTTCTAATCCTGGGGGTCCAGCTAGAGCGGCTATGACACTCTCTTTGGTGGTCGTGACCATTCCCCGAGCCTTTCCCAGAAGCTCAAGTGTCACATCCTTGATGCGTGGACCGTTTCCCCGGTCCTCCCATTCAACCCAGACCATGATGGCCTTCCAATCCTCGAGGGAAACGACTTGTCCCCCGTGGCGATCAATTGAGATGGCGTGATATTCGCAAAGGTTCACGCATATCCCGCAGAGGGTGCAGTTTTCCAGGACCTGGGGAAGATTATCGGTCATAACCAAGCCGTCAAAGGGACATCCCTTCTCGCAGGCACGGCATCCAACGCATTTTTCCGGATCAATGATCAGCACTGGTCTCCCCCCTTCTCGGTTCGAAGCCTTTTTCCTCAAGGAACTTCACGAGGAGTGCAGCGGCGTGCTCCGGGTTTGTTCCATCAACGATGACGCCGCCCTCTCTTCTGGAGGGGACGAATACCCTGACGACCTGGGTGCGAGATCCCCTGAGGCCGACACTCTCCTCGTTGATATCCAGGTCCTTGGCTCCCATCACCACTATCTCTTTGCTCCTGGCCTTGAGGAAGTCGGCCATCGAGGGGAATCGTCTGATGTTGGATCCCTTTCCGATGGAGACTAGTGCGGGAATGGTAGCCCTCACCACCTGTTTTCCGTTCTCCATCTCTCGCGTTGCCAGTATCTTGTCGCCAGCGAACTCGATCGTTGAACACCCCGTGACCTGAGGTATGCACAGCATCTCGGCAAGCTCGGCGGGGACCTGGGCGGTATCCCCGTCTATGGCCTGCTTGCCGGTAAGGATGAGGTCGTAGTCACCTATCGTTTTCCTGATGCACCGCTCGAGCACCAGGGCCGTGGCCCAGCAGTCAGAGCCGACAAAGCTCTTGTCGTTCAGCAGGATCGCCCTATCCGCACCCAGCTCCAAGCAGCGCAACAATGCTGATCTGGCCTGGGGTGGGCCCATGGAAATGGCGACGATCTCCACCTCTTCATCCGTCACGTTCTTAATTCGAAAAGCCTCGTCCAGAGCATACTCGCAGAAGGGGTTTAGGATGGATGAGACACCTTCTCTGACCATCATTCCAGTTTCAGGATTCACTTTCACCGAATCGGCCTCTGGAACCTGCTTCACGCAGATGACGATCCTCAGTTCCCCACCTCCGGTTCGAATATGTTGCCAGGGCTCAGCATCCATCCAGGATCAAGCGATCGCTTGATCCTCCGCATCTCCTCGACGCCCTTGTCGCCGTACATGATCCTGAGAAAATCCCGCTTCAGCTTCCCTATGCCATGCTCGGCGCTGACCGAACCGCCAAGGGCGACAGCCTTTTGCGCGAACTCCTGGTAGAGCACCTTGCCTCTCTCGAGTTCCTCCTGGTTCCGGGGTAGGATGTTAAGGTGAGGGTGATTGTCCCCTATATGGCCAAATATCACATAGTCCAGACCGGACGTATCCATCCTGGAGGTGTAGAATGACATCATCTCCAATAGGCTTCCGTCCGGAACCGAGATATCGGTACCCAACTTGTGCATGGCCGGATGTTCCCTCTTTCGCTGGGCGATTATTGCGTTGACCGTCTCCGGCACCGCGTGTCTGAAGCCGAAGAATCGCTCCAGCTCTCTACCTTCGTGACCGCACCAGCTTCTTTCCAAAGATGAATTGCACTGACCGGCCAACCATCCAATTCTTTCTAGATCCCTTTCTATTGTCTCCTCCGAGAAGGGTATGTCGAAAAGGACTGCTGAGCCTGCGTCAACAGGAATGGGAGGCACTCCCAGGCTGGTAGGGAGGGCTTCCTGGACATCTCGTAGCATTCGCAGGCTTCGACCGTCAAGCAATTCGATGTACTCCGGGGTGATGATCTGATCGGACCTCAACCCAATTACGAATTCTAACGCTCTCTCCAGGTCATCGAGGAAAAGGACGCTGGAGAACTGGGGTTTCAGCTCCTTGAGCCATACCTCGATCAGTGTGATTATGCTGAGCACTCCCTCGGAGCCAATGAATAGGTCTATGAGGTCCATTCCCTCGTACGCGCATATTCCAGCGGCATTCTTCACATCATGATCAAGAGGTCCCAGGTACTTCGGAATGGGAATCTCTCTTTCCTCTCCGTTCGAAAGCTCTATGATGAAACTTCCGTCCTTAGCATGGTACTCGCCCCTGGTGATATCCAGTATATCACCGCTGGCCAGCATGACCCTGATACGCTTCACCCAGTTTCGCGTGGGACCGTACTTGAACGTCCTTGCGCCCGAAGCATTGGTTGCCACCGTTCCACCGATCGAGGCCCCCTGCTCGGTCGGGTCAACGGGATAATGATGTGGAGCATCATTCTTGAACCTGGCCACGGCGCCTGGAGTGAGATCGATGAGCTCTTCTCCTCTCTTCGAGAGCACCCTCTCGATCTCCGAGAGGGTGACCGCCGGTTCCACTCTGATGAAGTATCTGCTCTGCGTCTCATCCCAACCTAGACCCAGGAAACCAGACATCTTATCAGTGGAGATGATCCCTCCTCCCTGAGGGACCGCGCTACCTGAAATTCCGGTCCTCGCTCCGCTGATGTACGAACTCACTCCCTTCTCTCTTGAGAAGCTGAAAACCGAAGCGAGCTCCTCCTCCGATCGCGGGAAGAAAAGGAAGTCAGCCCAACCGGTCATCTTCGATTCGTCAATGAGGTAGGCAGGATACTCGCTCCCGATGACAACTGGGTCCTTCACGGATCTTACCTCGGAAATGGGAGCTATATCGACCTTCTCGGCCTCTATCCGGTTGGACTCCTTCATCGTTCAGTGAAATGATTGCCTCGTTTATGAACTTAACACAATCAATGGAAGACCATTCGATTTTCGTATCCTTAAATGGAGCAAGTTATTTCTATCCAGAGGCTTCTAATAAATGGGGAAATGGCTCTGGACATCCTTGGACTTGTCGCGGTGGTGATCGCCGCTACCCTGCCGCCCATAATCTATCTCATCTGGGTCAGGGATCTTGAGGTCTGTCAGAGGGAGCCTTATCGAATCGTTGCGAGAGCATTCTTATACGGTGCTACCTACACAGTGGCCTTCGCTGTCGTGATCGAGACGATCATCGTCATGATATTCTTCTCGGGGGACAGCCCATTCGCCTCTTTCCTGTGGTTCTTCCAAGATCTCAGTCCAGAGTGGAGGCTTGTGTTCCTTGTGACAGTCGTTGCACCGATAGTAGAGGAGACCCTGAAGGCCACCGGAATATTTCTCGTCCGGGACTACCTGGGCGAGGTGGAGAACGGCATCATTTACGGGGTGGCGATTGGCCTTGGCTTCGCCGCCACAGAGAACGTATTGTACCTCGCTGATGCACTGTTGATCGGGGTGGAGGTTTTCATAGCTACTGCTATCGCAAGAGCGCTTTCATCAACACTTCTTCATGCATCCGCCACTGGCGTGGTGGGGTATGGTTATGCCCGCTTCCTTCGGTCCAAACACGAGGGGATCGATGCCCACTGGTTCTATTACCTGCTGGTTGCCATAATGATGCACGCGGCGTTCAACTTCTTCGCGGTCATAGGCGTGATCGCCGGCGCTGACGCCAACTTCGTGGGACTTCTGGTGAGCTTCCTCCTTGCAACTTCCGCATTCATGTTTCTCAGGGCCAAGGTCAAAGAACTGGACACAGTCGACATATGTCCACCAACCCCTCCACACTACCGCTAGTTAAATTGGCTTCGAAGTGCAATACTTCATGAAGGGGGGAATTAATTCATTCGTACTTCGGTGTCAGGAGATCAGTGAAACTTATGGAGATGATCTCAAACCATGCAGAAACCTCATTACCGGCTAAACCCAATGCGTCTGAAGGAGGATCTTGAGTGAAGATAGCCACCATCATGGATTGCGAAATACATCTAGAACGAGGAGATATCACAGACCAACGGACCGATGCTATAGTCAATGCTGCAAACTCCAGCCTGATGGGTGGAGGAGGCGTGGATGGCGCGATACATAGGCACGGAGGGAAGATCATCCTGAAGGAGTGCAAGGAGATCCGAGGGAACAAGTGGCCCGACGGCCTGCCCACAGGCGAGGCGGTAATCACCAGTGGAGGCAATCTCCATGCAAGATATGTCATACACACTGTTGGGCCCGTTTGGAGAGGGGGCAAAAAGGGGGAACCAGAACTTCTGGCAAACGCCTACATGAACTCACTTCAGCTGTCGGTTGATCAAGGGTTGAAATCAATATCTTTCCCTTCCATCAGCACCGGTGCCTATGGCTATCCCATCAATGAGGCGGCCCGGATCGCACTTACCACTATCAGGAGTTTCCTTGAAGAGCATGAAGGCCTGCAAAAGGTGATAATGATACTCTTCTCCGATAGGGATTACGTGGCGTATAAGGAAGCATCCGAGGGAATCTTCAAGGCTTGAGGTCTGAGTGTAAAAGCATCCCCGACAACAATCTTATATGTGTCATGTCATAACAGCGCAAGGTCATTGAGACGCTATAGCACAGGTGATCGAGATGGAATACTGGGATCCCAATATTGAGACATTGCCCCCCGAGGAACTCGATGTCATCCAGGCGAAACTGCTCAAGAAACTTGTTCGGAGATTATGGGACAACTCCGAATTCTACCACGAGCGAATGAGGAAGGATGATGTTCGCCCGGATGATATTCAGTCTATAGATGATGTGACCAAACTCCCCTTCATGTACAAGACTGACCTCAGGGACAACTACCCAGATCTCATCTTCACCGAGCCGCAGAAGAAGATAATCCGCTACCATGCCTCATCCGGGACAACGGGAAAACCAACGGTGGTCGGATACACCCGCAATGACCTTGACATGTGGTCTACGTCCCTCGCCAGGGCTCTAACCTCCTGCGGTCTGGGTGAGGATGATGTGGTCCAGGTATCCAACGGATACGGATTGTTCACTGGAGGACTCGGATTCCACTACGCCGCGGAGAAGATCGGTGCAGCCGTGGTACCTGCCAGCACGGGCAACACCAAGAGACAGCTGGAACTCATCAAGGATCTCAATGTCACGGCCATGGCATGCACTCCCTCGTACATGATCCATATCGCCGAGCTGGCCGAGAGTATGGGAATGAGTATCAAGGATGACACCAAGCTTCGGGTGGGCCTGCTCGGAGCGGAACCATGGTCGGAATCGATGAGAAAGAACATACAGAGCGATACTGGAATATTCGCCCAGAACTGCTACGGCGCCAGCGAGCTCTCCGGTCCAATGTTCACCGAGTGCCTGGAGCAGCAGGGCATCCATGTCTGGAAGGATATCGCCCTTGTCGAGATACTGGACCCGGATACACTGGAACCAGTGTCCCCGGGGGAGAGAGGAGAGATGGTCCTAACCATTCTACAGAAGGAGGCCATGCCCATGATCCGCTACCGCATCGGGGACATAACAGCCCTATCTGAGGAAGAATGTGCATGTGGCCGGACACATCCCAGGATCGATAGATTGTCTGGAAGAGTGGATGATATGCTCATTATCAGGGGAATCAATGTCTTTCCGTCCCAGGTGGAGCATGCCCTCATGGCCATCCCCGAGGTGGGAAGCCATTACCAGATCGAGGTGGATAGAAAGGGATCCCTGGATGTCATAATGCTCAAGGTAGAGCTCAGCAAGGAGGCCTTCACCGACGACATCATCAAGCTGAGGAAGATAACACATACGGTATCGGACAGCCTCAGACACATCCTGAACATCAGGGTGGACGTTCAGCTAGTCGAACCGGGCACCCTCCCGCGATTCGAGGGGAAGGCAAAGCGGGTGATAGACAGGAGGAATCTCACATGAGCGAGTTCGTGATCAAGCAGCTGTCGATCTTTTCCGAGAACAGATACGGGCGGTTGTTCGAGATCGCCAACGCCCTTAAGGAGGCAGACATCAACCTTTTTGCCTTCAGCATCGCTGAGGCCGAGGGATTTGGCGTCATTCGGGCAATTGTGGATGATCCTGAGAAGGCAAGGGACAAGCTCTCATCACTAGGTTTCATGGTCTCCTTCACGGAGGTTCTCGCCATCGAGATGAGGGATGTCCCAGGCGGTCTAGCGGAGGCGGTCAAGATATTGAAGGAAGCGAGGATAAACATCGAGTACGCCTATGCCTACAGCGGACGAGAAAAAGCCGTTCTGATAATCAGGGTGGACAACATCGAAGAGGCTGTGGAAAAGATCAAAGAGTCCGGCGCCAACCTGGTGCACAACCATCACTTCACCTGATCCAGTTGGGAGGTCGATTGTGAGGGAAGACCCAGTGTCCCTCCTCTTCCGAACAATTGTGTTGTATTTATATTTATATCATTTGAAGAAAGTCAGAAGTACCCGGGACTTCTCTATTATACCATTGGATAGCGATGAAGGAAGTGGGCGATTCCAGAACTCCCCCCATCGGACGGGCTTCCGAGGGGTCACTGAGATATACCCTGATGGACTCTCTCGGATTCGACCGATATGGAACAGTCTATTTGGCGGTCTTCGTATTTGCGGTGCTGTCGATATCGTTGCTGCTGGCCACCTCGAGTATCGCTAGGCTAGGTATAATCGCATTCTACCTTTTCGGCTCGATCCCCTTCGCCTACATCTTCACCTACATCTATCCTGGAAGGGCAAGGTTCTCGAAGGGCACGGTCTTCTTCGGTGTTTCCAATTCGTTCAGGATCGGTGGATACAGGGCTGGCCTACCAACACTCATGATGGAGATATTCAAGGCGATACTCCCTTTCCTTGCATCGTTCCTGTTCTTCGATTATGACATCACGATAACCCTGCTGTTCGTTTTTGCCTCGCTTCTCGGGACCAACTTCTCCATCTTCCTGAGGTTCGTCGGGGGAATGGGGACCACCATACTCATGTGGAGTGTTCTGCTGCTTTCGCCCATCACTCTGATCGTCTGGATAATCCTGTTCTACCTGGTGGCCAAGGTCTTGTACGATGCATACTACGGGGCATTGATCAACTACGCCATCCTCCCTGTTCTTCTGTTCCTGATCGAGGGGAGCGTAGAGATGGTCATTTTCGCCATCGCCGTGGCGGTGATATTCGTCCTCAAGTATGACAGGAGCAAGGATGAGATAGGCATCTGGTACACCTCCAGGAAGAGCAAGGCCTGATTCCCATGAAGGCAGGCTCGTGATCCGATAGTTGTTGGTCGAGATCAAACCCCGAAGTTCCGAGCATAGATCAACTGGTCAGATTTCGGTCGCGGAGAGATAGGTCACGAATTCAAATCCAACCATTGGTTCAAGGTCATTGTTCAACGGGATATTGAATGTAAACGAGTAGAATTTTGTCTGCCCAGGCTCCAGGACGATCTCCCTCTGACTGTAGCTGAGACCGAGCGAGCCATTGAGGGAGAATTCCGCGATCAGCCATGCCGCCCTTGCCTGCGATGCGGTATTGGTGACCGAGACGTATATGACCGCATGATCCAGAAGATTCACGGCATCATCATGGGTTATCTCAAGCCCGTCGAGGGAAATGAACCGGAGGGGGCCCTGCGTATTCATCCGATCCGTTCTGGGGTACCTCAGTGCGAAGGAGATCGCCCCCGATCGCGAGTATCAATCCCATTCCGATCAAGACCGCCAATATGGCCACAACGGTAATCGCGATCTTGGACAATCTTACAGGCTGAGACCTCCTGGGAGCGTAGATCCCAGGCGAGGTAGGAATGCTCTGTCTCGTCCCACAGAACGGCCAGTAGTTCCTCCTCTCACCGATCTCGGATCCGCAGTTTGGAAACCTCATCCAATACTCCCCTCCAAAATTCAATTTACGCCCTTGTTTATTAAACTTACATGGTAGAAACCAATTCTTATCCAGTCACCAACTTCCGATGAATTATATGGTCAAAAACAAGTTTTTCGGTTTCACTTCGTTACATCCTGCAAATAATTAAATAAAATAAAAACTATCCTTGGCAAAGTTAATCATGATAGATTGTAACATGGAAACAAGGTGCAAAGCTGCTCTCCGCCACCAACATTTTTCCGTGGATGAGAAAGGCAAGTCTTTCATGTTCGTCTATTTCCGCTTTTGAACAAGTTGATCATTGGAGGAAAATTATGGCAGTTCTTGGAATTGAGGACCCCTATATCTGGGGGGGATACGTGATTGCCATCGTATTGGCTATAGCGTGCGCGGTGTACGGATTGCTCAATTGGAACAAAGAAGGGAAAGTGGAAGAAGGAGAAGAGGCAAATGGTTGACACTCTCACCCTAGGCATCGTAACCCTCGTATACATCATCGTGATCGTCTACCTTGGGTACTTGGGATACAAGCGCACCAAACAGGAAGAGGACTTCATGGTTGCGGGGAGGAAGATCCATCCCGTTGTCCTCGCGTTGTCCTACGGGGCCACTTTCATAAGCACTTCTGCGATAGTCGGTTTTGGAGGAGTGGCCGCACAGCTGGGAGAGGGTCTAATTTGGCTTACCATACTCAACATCGGCGTAGGCATTCTGCTGGCGTTCGTAATCTTCGGTAAGAAGGTCAGGAGCATAGGTCAGAGTGTCAAGGCCGTCACCTTCCCTGACCTCCTAGGAAAGATCTACAAATCGAAGTTCATGCAGTCAGTAACGGGTCTCATCATCCTAGTTGGAATGCCCCTTTACACAGCGGCCATTCTCATAGGTGGCGCTCAGTTCATCAAGACCACCCTCGACATCCAGTATGATCTGGCGTTGATAGGTTTCTGTGTTCTGGTGGCCATCTATGTCATACTTGGAGGTATCATTGCGGTCATGTACACCGATGCCTTACAGGGAGCCATAATGATGATAGGCATGATACTTCTACTCGTGCTTACCTTCAGCATTCTTGGCCCTGTGGGGGACGTGAACGCCGAGCTCACAGCCATGGCACCACTGGTACCAGAAGGACTTCAGAACGCGGGAATGACTGGCTGGACAAGTTTCCCTGAATTGGGCTCGTCAATATGGTTGACGATGGTCACCACTATAATATTGGGTGTGGGCATCGGCGTGCTCGCGCAGCCACAGTTGGTGGTCCGCTTCATGACCGTCAAGAACAATAAATCGCTCAACCGGGCGATATTCGTGGGAGGTCCATTCATACTGCTAATGACCGGAGTGGCCTTCACCGTAGGTGCGGTCAGCAACGTATATTTCTACCGGGAGTTCGGCCAGATAGCCACTGTCGCAGCTGGCGGTAATGTGGACGAGATAATCCCATTGTTCATCAATTCGGCCATGCCAGAAGCGTTCGTGGTGGTCTTTATGCTCGCCCTGCTTGCAGCCGCCATGTCTACCTTGAGCTCATTGTTCCATACTCTAGGAACAGCAGCAGGATACGACATCTGGAACAACATAAAGAACTCCAGGATCTCCAGGCTTTGGAAGGCTGATCAGACCTCCAAGAAGGGTCCGGTGCAGACCCCCATGAAGGCATCGTATCGGGCAAGCCAGATAGGAACTGGAGTGATGATAGTCATCTCAGTACTCATCGCCTATCTCCTGCCCGGGAGCATCATTGCCCGTGCCACAGCCATGTTCTTCGGCCTTTGCGCAGCTGCTTTCCTTCCTGCACTGGTGCACGCTCTGTACAGCAAGAATCCTTCGACCAGAGCTGCCATCTGGAGCCTGATTGTGGGAGCTGCAGCCTGGTTCCTATGGACGGCCTTCGTGCACATCAAGGAGTCTGGGCCTCTGGGATTATGCAAAGTCATCTTTGGAAAGGACGCTCTATTGGGCATGCCCTGGCAGGTAGTGGACCCCCTTGTAATCGCTCTACCCCTATCCATAGCGACACTTCTCGTGGTGATCGTTATAGAGAGATTCAGAGGGACTCAACCGTCTGCACAAACATCATGATGAGAAAAACCAGGGCAACTCCCTGGTACCTCTTTCTTTTTATCATCAATATTGTCACGTTCTAACAAGTTACATAGTGACCATTGAAAGGATGTAAGGCAAACGCTAAATAAAAAGAAGATAATGCCGCGGATTGCATGATATTGTCTATCATGCGAAAACCTAAC
>JAAEEP010000017.1 GCA_013415695.1 Methanomassiliicoccales archaeon
CCCGCACATTCCCGATCAGAGGGGGAAGGCTCGTGAAGGGAACCTGGCAGAGCATTTTCCTGCTGGAGCTCGACGGTCCAAGGAACAGGCAGGTCGTGGTGGAGATCATGGGCGAGTAGAAGTCAGATCAGGGTCAAACCGCACCTATCATTTCGGTGAAAGGTATCGGACAGCATCCACGAAGAATGAGACATGCATCACAGCGATACCATGACAGGGGGGCTCAAGCGGTCAGAGCCGGAAGGGCAACAAGGTCCCAGAGAGTCCCACCCCGTCGAGGTCACTTGTAGCAACTCTCACCCGCGTCGTCGTGATCCTGGGGAAAGAAGGGACATTTCTCCTTGATGCAATCGCCGTTCAGTTCGGTGAATTTGCATCTTCCCCTTGCCCCGCTGATAGCCAGGTTGTGTCCTGCAGCTCCAAGCTCCAGAGAGGCCAGCTCGAAGGCGGAGTAAGCCGCTCTGGGGCAGCATCTGGGTCCACCGATCTCAGCCGCACAGGCAAGTGCCCTTGATGTGACCCTCATGACCATCGATCTCCCCCCGTCATGCATGGGGGTGATCTTCTCCACAATGCTGAAGGCGACGCCCACACCGACCGCTCCTCCGCAGGCTCCATGAAATCCGCAGGAGCCCCCGGGGATATTCATCCCTCTCTCCAAGGCCTCTTCGACGTCCTCGACTGAGAGATCCTCTCCAGAGTTGGCGAGGCACTTGATGATTATTCCAGGTACAATGGCATGATGCCAAGCTCCATGGACGGGAAGATGATCGGAGGCGGACCATTCCTGTCTCATGGCATCGATCACCTGCTCGTACATGAGAACCGGATCTGCCCCGGTCATGGAATGAACGATCTCGAATATTCTAGGATAGAAGGATTGGAGCTTTTTCATGTCCGTTCCTTTCCTCCGGTGAGCGGTCTCCCCGAATTCCATCATTCTCCAGATCTCTCTAATATCCTGAGCATCGTTCTCCATTCCATCACCTCAAACTCCTGCCAACCAAGGCACGAAACGACATAACCTTTCCCATGGACCAATCGGGAGTTGGGGGCCATTGTCATAGTGGGGATTTCATCCCTCGATCTCCTTTCGGAGCACCTCGAAGAATGTATCCCTGACCATCTTCTCCATCCATGGTTTGTGACCGCAATCCTCCAGCAGAATGAATCTGAAATCCCGAAGGACCCTAGAGAGCGGTTCTCTGACGCCCTCGGCCGGATGAGGGTCGAAGTCGCCTTGAATGGCGACGACTGGGCACTGGACCTCTGCCGCGATCTCCAGAAGCCTCCCGCTCCTTCTCAGTTCATGGGCCTCACCCCATACACTCTGGTATACATCATAGCTGATCTCCACCTGCTCATCATCAGCCACAGGGTGAAACGAATCTGCCACGGATATCAGGAAACCAAGTCTGGACATCTTCTCGTCCTTATCGATCTCCAAGGGGTCACGAAGATCCTCAATGATCGATAGCACCTCCCCCCTCTCCATCTCCCCCATCCTCTCCATTCTGGTCCTCATGATGCTAGCAGCGTATTTCTCCTCGAAGGGCCCACTTCCGACAAGGATGAGCTTACTGATCAGACGGGGTGATCTGGCGGCGACTATCAGGCTCAGCCAGGCTCCCCACGACCAGCCGATCAGAATTGCAGGTAAATCGGAACTGCTCTCGACGATCGAGCTGAGCTCCTCGACCTGACCTTCGAGCGAATCGACGATCTGGAATGGCTCCAGTACTCCCCTGGTCAACGAGAGCTCACGGGCGACAGGGGCCATCTCCCCGGGAGCACCAGGTCCACCGTGCACCACCACAATGTCGAAGGGCGGTTGACCGTGTCTCCTGGGATTCCCGTTCTCAATCATATATCGGCTTCCCCTTCGCTCACCGGGTCGATGTGTTCGCAGGGTACGCCGGTCTGGCAAAGACCGCAGCCGTAGATCTCGATGCCGTACCTTTCCCTGATCATGTCCGCCTGACCGTAGACGAACTCGGAGCACTTCACCTTGTCATGCCCCTTCTCGGAGATGGCGTTCACAGGGCAGCGCTTGGCGCAGACCTTGCAGCCCCCGTTGTTGAAGTATATGCAAGCGGCGTGGATGTCCCTTTGTCTCTCAGGGGATCGGAAGGGAAAATTCACGATGACGCTGCCTATCCTGTGTGCCTTCCCCCTGGCAGTGATCAGACCGTCGGAGAGGCCGAAGGTACCCAGTCCGCAGGCGAACGCCACATGACGCTGTGACCAGTTCGAGGCCTTTCCCACCCTCGCGTCGTCGACAGTTCTGAAAGCCTTGCTCTGCTCTGGTGCGACTGCTACATACCCCCTGCTTTCGAGTAACGAGACGAGGTGCCTTTGAAGGCACTTATTGAACATCTCCCCGAAGAGTCGAGTGTGGGACCAGCGCTCGGAGGGGCCATCTTTCATCGAGGCATTCTCTCTTCTTGTAGCCTCGGAGATTGGTAGTACGAATGATATTACTCCTACCCCATTCGCCCCAGGAGCGTTCCTGCCAATGTTCTTACAATAACTGGCCATCACCTCCTGAGGCGTCCTATGAAAATCTCCGATGATCTTCTTGAGCTCCATGAAGATGGGATCCCCGCCCGATGCGAAACCCACGAGCGGTTCATCGAAGAATGGTGAACAATCTACGCCTGTCATCCTGTTATCCTCGTCCTCCAGGACAAACCGTCTTATCTCAGACGCTACCCATTCCTCAAAACCATTCACCCAATGACCTCCATGACGCACTCTTTATCAAATGGAGGGATGCCCTCAATACTCTTTCTCTTCAAAGTAGGTCATGAACTGACATCATTGCGGAAAAAGGAAAATTGTGCCCCATGTGGGGCATCATATGTTTTTCCAAAGGTTTCTCAAATGATTTCCGGCTTCACCGCAACTACCTGAATAGTTCCAGTCTCCAACGAATGCTTCTTGCCTCGTTCATCGTACCACTTGAGTGTCGCACCAGAGTTGAGATCGTATGTTCCAGGGGAAGTGTATTCCTGCTTTCCAGCGGGATTGAGCTTGGTGTACACCGTCATCTGGAGCATGAAGGCCTCTCCCTCCACTATCTGGTCGAGTGACCATTCCATCCTGACCTGTTTCATTGTTCCTTTGGAATACGAGATATCGTACTCGGTAAGGAGGTTGGCCATCACCGAGTCGGCTATGTAGTCCAGCTCGGCTCCGAAGTGATCCTTCAGGATGGCGTCCACCATGTCATAGTCGAAGTTGTTCTTCACGATGAAGGTGAACTCCCAGCTGTTGTTTGTGTTCACGATGACCACATCTGGACCGTCGGCGGTTTTGGAGAGTGTGGCCCCCTCGTAGACCAGGATCATCAGGTCATCGGACACTCCGAGGGATATCGCGGGGAAGCATGGTAGCTTGACCTCGACCAAGACACTGTTGCTCACCGTCGTGTCCACGGCGTGAGCGCGGTTGATCCTAACCTCGTAGGTGATGTTCTGATCACCTGTTCCCAGGTCGAATACTAGCTGCTGATGGGGTGGCGGGGTCATCACCTCGTTCACGGTGGGCTCGATGGGAGAGCCGTTCCGGGTCGCAGAGTGCATCACGAAGCTGAACTCGTTGGGAAGGTCATCGGTAAGGTTCAGTGTTTCAAGGTTGTCGATGGCCCATGTTGTGGAGATCTCGATGGAGACCATCACGGGCTGCGCCAGCTCCGCTTCGTCCTCCCAGATGTTCTTCTTCACCCCCATGTAGTGGGCGGTGTACAGCGCTCCCTCGAAGAAGACTTGGACAGTGGGTGGTGCTGCGTATATGGTGAGTACGGTATAGTTGACGGTCCAGCATACGAGGATGTACTTCTCGCTCTGATCGATCTCGATCAGCTCTGTTGCCGTGAGGGTCGTTTCATAGTGCGTCCAGTTGGTCCAGCTGAAATCATTCGCCGAGGAGAGCACGACCACGTAGTCGTCGATATCTCCTCCGGAGACGCTATCGGGCCAGCTCGGATTCGCCGTTCCGATCGTCACCTCGGTCGAAGTGGAATCCGGCAAGCCCTCGGCGGCGAGGGTGATCTTGAACTCCAGGTGGTAATCGAGGACGTAGGTAGTCGCGGCCAACACGGTGTACGATGTCTGATCGTTGGTGTGACATCTCATATCAGAATCGATCAGCACGATCTCGCTCATGGTGATGGTGCTCCCTATGTCGCACCAGTCCTGCCATGGACTGGCGTCACAGTAGTATCCGGTCTGTGCGGTTCCGAACTGCTCATAATTCACTTCTCCAGGATGAAGGGATGAGAGACACATTCCCGTGGCTTGCACGCTGCATTTGTACTGCTCCCAGTAATCCAAAATCGTGGTTGCAGACCCAGTGACCTGATAACTGGTCGTGTCGGGTGTGAACCACCTATGGCTGGCGTCCGATGCTGTTGAGGGATTGGAGAATGTGTAGTAGCTGTTCTCGTCCATCCAGGTCGAGAGGGAAACGGCGTCGTAGAGGTCGTAACTCAGGCTAGCTTCATCCAACTCGTAGTCCAGGTTGACGTGATTCGCCACGTTAAGATCGGTATAGCCCACGGTATCGACACCGCAATTGATCCAATACTGATGGATGTAGTCGACCGTGGCCGTGATATCACCGTTCACGGTCCAGGATGTAGTATCCGTGGTGTGATACCTCTCGGTGGAGCTCACCACCACCACATCCTCGATCTGCACCGTTGTACCCGCATCGCAGAGCTCGCTGAAGCCAGCACCATCCCAGATCAGCTTGGACTTAAGGACCCCATTCTGGGTGTAGCTGACGGAAGCTCCTGGAATCATCGGCATGCCGTTGGTGTTGATGGTGACCTGGTGCTGCTGGTAGTACTGGACTTCGAGATCGATGATGGGCTCCACCACGATGAAGTTCACCTGATCATCGGTCGTGTACATCGACCCAGGTACTGTGGGATCGATGCTGAGGGAGGTGCCATGGTCGCAGTCGATCGAGGTTATCCCGTTCCCGACGTTGATGGACTTGGCGGTGCCACCCTCAGTGTAGGTGACGGTGGTCAGGCCAGCCGGTGCCAGGCCGCTCACATCGATATTCACCGCGTGCTTACCGGTCATTCTCAGCGTTGGATCACCTGTGAGTGACATCCCGTAAACCCACTTCCTGTCGACCTCGGCAGTGGAGGCGAACCAGTCGCCGAACGCCTCACCCACGGTGTCACCGTTACCTATCGGAGTATAGAACGGACCTTCGTTGAACATGCTCCCTGTCTTGGTGGATGCCAGGGCGATCAGCGTCGTGCTTGGATTGAGCACCTGCCAACCCGCGAGGTAGTCTTCGGAGGTGAAGCGACCTCCAGAGCAGACGAACAGGTTGTAGAACATGTTTGGTGAGTCGGTCTCGTCCCATCCTTGCACATCAGGGACCGCATCCACCCTGGCTCCTGGCTCCCATATCGATACGGCGGGATTGTTTGTATCGGGAACCTTGAACCTGTGGCCCGTAGGGGAACCGTGACACATCACGTGGACTATTGTGTATCCGTCGTCAAGGTGGTCAAGGTAGTTGGCCTCGCATGTTGTAGCCTTGTCCGTCACGTGCGTTCGTGATGATATGGCGTATCCTACCCTGTCATAGACATCGTTGGCCGGTGTCCAGTCATCGTCAACATACACCAGGGCTTCTTGGTCATAGGAGATATCGCCAATCCTGAAATCGTGGTTCTTGTCGAAATAGTCGGTCAGTAGGGTGATCTCGTCCCCGGACATCAGATCCGCGCGAATTCTCCCAAGCCAGATATCGGCCTCGATATCACCGCTACCTGCGGTATGGATATTGTACATTCCATCGGTGTCGTTATCCTCCCAGTACCCGTCTAGATCCATGTAGAACAGGTCACAGGGAAACTCCTCATGCTTTGGTGGAGCAGGGCTAGGATCCCATTGTGATTCCATCTCGAACCAGGCTGCAGTGATATTGCCCACCATGAAGCACCCCTGGAGTCCAGAGGCCCAGGCCGTACTGAGATGAGACCTTATGGTATCCGGAGAGGTCCCGGTTGCCACGGTGAAGATACGGACTCCAAGGCCCGTCTTCTCCACGTCGTCGGCATACCTGTCCAGCTCATCATCGATGTCACTGTAGATCCTTGACTCCACGATCACATCCATGAAGGGCGAGAGCGTGGTATCTCGCTGCATTATCGGAATGAAGGAGATGTAGATCGGGAAAAGATAGATGTCCAAAATACCAAGATCCAGTATGAGATTGTAGTAATCAGGAGCAACTCTGTCAACTTCCGTTGTCAAGAGGTTCTCCGATGTGTCAGTCGCTGCGGAGCCCTCACTGGAGCCAGGTAGGATGATCAAGCACGATGTCACCATTCCCAGGGCAACCAAGATGCATACTATGGCCATTGAGATATTCTTTGGATTTCTTCTTGCACTTAAGTCGATATTCTTCGACATAGCTATCACTGTTCTGCGTTCTTCTTGAATAAATAGGTAGAGTTTGAAATCGACAGTAGCCCTTCTGAGCCGAAACTACTTATAATTATATTTAATATATTATATTATATTATATTAACACCATTAATATTTCGAGGAAACTGATGGGGGGTGTCCAAGACGATAACCTATAAATCTTGATGACCTCTATACTAGCCTCACCACAATTTGGCTTGTGAATAATCAAGTCTGGGGAAAGTAAGGAGTCTAACAAATGCTCCGAAGATCAATGATCATTACCTTCATCGCACTGGTTTCGATCACATGCCTTCTAGCACCTTCGGTCGCAGGTGAAATGGCAGACGACCAGACGACGCTCCCCGCTACGATCACGGGACGGACGGTCGATCCCTTTGACGAGCCCATTTCCGGTGTACTCGTTATTATTGATACAGGAGAGAACACCACTACTGACTCCCAGGGCCATTTTACTCTCTTCACCACCAGACAGGACCACACAATCAGCTTCTACAAGGAAAACTACACCACCGAGACGTTCTTCATCTCAATCTCCCATGACCAGGGCACTCTTAACATTGGTGAGATCACACTACAAGGTGATCCCAATCCTAACATGACGATGATTTTCATCATATTCATCGGCTGCACCGCTTTCATCGTCATCGTTTTGGCATTGGCTTTCATGAGCAAGGATTAGCTGGCATAGCAGATCTCGTAGTCAGGTTTATTATGAATGTTCTCAGATTGAAAAGGGAGACAATTTCTTTGGAGATTCTAAATGTCACGCAGATCGATCTTGATCATTGGAGGGGGCATCGCCGGTCTGTCGACCGGATGCTATGCCCAAATGAATGGATACGATACCACTATCCTTGAAATGCATGACCGCCCTGGGGGCATGTGTACCTCTTGGCAAAGGAAAGGCTACACATTCGATTACTGCATCCATAATTTGGCGGGAACAAGACCCGGTTCCGGATTGAGTCAGATGTGGGATGAACTGGGTGCGTTCAAGGGGACGGAGGTGATCGACCACGAGGTCTTCCAACGGGTGGAATCCTGCGACGGAAAGGAGTTCAACCTGTACTGTGACCTAGACCGTTTGGAAAGGCATATGAAGGAAATATCTCCCGATGATTCCAAGGTCATCGATGAGTTCGTGAACGCGGCGCGATCCTTCTCCAAGATAGACTTCTTCGGAATGGGCACGGGCGGCTTCAAGCTGGGCATGATCAGCAAGATGGGTAAGCTCATGAAGTACAGCAAGATGACGATCGAGGAGTTCTCCAGCAAATTCAAGGATCCCTTCCTGAGAAGGGCGTTCCGAACGGTCCAGTACAATATGTCGGAGATCCCAATGACGGTCATTCTGGTATTCATGTCCGGCTTTGACAATGGAGACCTTGGATGGCCCAAGGGAGGTTCATTCGAATTCAGCAGGCGGATCGAGTCCCGCTTCATAGAGCTGGGTGGGGAGATTAGGTACCGCCATAAAGTAAAGAGGATAATCGTGGACAACAACCGAGCTGTGGGGGTGGAGATGGAGGACGGGTCGGAGCAGATCGCCGATATCGTGATCTCCGCGGCCGATGGTTATTCCACAATATTCGGGATGCTCGATGGCCGATACCTGAACGACAGGATCAACTCCTACTACGAGGCCATACCAAAGAACGAACCGTTCGGCATAGAGGTCAATCTGGGAGTGAATCGCGATGTCTCCAGCGAACCGCACGCCATCACCCTACTTCTCGAGACCCCTCTCAAGATAGAGGACAGGGAGGAAGATTCAATCTACCTCGAGCTCTTCGACAACGATAGCGGATTGTGCCCCAAGGGCAAGGGTATCATCAAGGCCGATCTGGTGGGTAGTTACGAGTACTGGAAGGCGCTCCGCACCGACCTGGAGAGGTACCGTGCGGAGAAGGACGAGATTGCCAGGCGCGTGATCGATATCCTCGAGGAGAGGTTCCCCGGGTTGAGGGACCAGGTCGAGGTCGTGGATGTCACCACTCCCGTGACCTGCGAGAGGTACACCGGCAACCTTCATGGGTATCAGCCATGGCCATCAAAGGTGCACACCAGGAAAGTCATGAAGGAGGGTCTGAGCAGGACGCTACCAGGACTCGAAGGTTTCTTCATGGTCGGCCAGTGGGCCGGAGCCACCGTCGGCGTGAGCACCGTAGCCCTCATGGGAAGGGACACGATCGAGAAGCTGTGCAGGATGGACAAGAAGAGATTCGTGAGCCAGATTGTTTGATGAGTAATTCACCACCCAGCGAATCTTTCAAGCATTCGGTAACTAGTATATATGCCGGGTTAGAATCGATTAGGAGGGATACAATGGCCAAGGTCAAAGTGGCAGCGAAATCGGAGCTTGGTACGAACAAGATGATGGGGCTGGACCTGCAGGGTAGATACATTCTTCTGGTGAATATAAATGGGGAGTATCATGCGATCGATGGGCTTTGCTCCCACCTCAAGGGAAGGCTCTGGGAAGGAAGCTTGATGGGTAACATCGTCAAGTGCCCACGGCACGGGGCAGAATTCGATATTCTAACAGGCAGGGCTGTCAAGAAGCCGAGGATCCCACTCGCCAAGGCCAAGAACCTGAACAAGTACGAGGTGACTGTGGAAGGGGACGACATATTTCTTGACCTTTGATCCGAGACGATGGGGTTTGTCAGAGAACTCTTAGGAACCGACGATATTTCACTCTTTGTACACATCAGAAGAATACAATTCAAACGCTGGAAGGGGTCAGATATGGATATCGATGATGCGTAAGTACCGACATCCTCTAGATCATCTCAAAGACGGAATCTGATGGGTCTTTCCAGTGTCGTAATGCCCAGGCAGTCCACCTCACCGCCTATCTCCCTTGGGAGCTTAGATGCCTCATATAGGTCTGAGATGAACTTCACCCAAGCTGCAAGGAACCGGATCCTGCCCTCCAGAGAAGGATAAGGGACGTCGAAACCGGTTAACGTGTTCACCCTTTCCAACCCCTCCTCGACCCCGGTCCGAAGGTTCTTGTATAGGCCGTAGTCTCCGTTATACCAGACCGTCTCGACCTTTTCATCAGGTTGGAGGTCATGTCCGTACTCCTTTCCGGTGATGTAATCGTGGATCTCCAGATCCGTGTAACTTCCCTCGCAGTTGCGCACATGATAGAAAGCGGGCCACCTTTGTCCCCTGAGCTCCTCGTATCCGGCCAGGTGGAAACCAAGAGGCCTCTTCTCCTCACCCATGGACTTCTGGAGCTCTTCTCTGAGGGCATCGGCGAAATCACCCAGTGTGGCTATTCCTTCGTACCTGCGGATGAAATCCTCCATCCAGATATCGGCGAACACCTCGCCGGTAATTGATCTGATCCTGCCGGCTCCCCACATGGATACCCCCGCGTTCAGGTAAGGGATGTATTGAAGCTTTCTAGCACCCTGGAGAACCCTCTGCCGTATGGCTCCTGAGGGCGTCAGCTCCCTGAAGTTGTAGGCACTGTCGGCGACCATCGCTATACCGAACGGCGTGATCTCGGTGATTATCAGGGTCATGTGTTCACCACTTATTGGATGGATATCGAATTCCTTTAGGTATCATTTAAGGTTGCTGAACCGCTTCACCCATAATCTTAATATCATTGCGCAAGGGTTGAGGACACAGGTGTTCAATTGGAGGTTTGGGAAGCAATAGAGACCCGTCGTTCTATCAGAGCATATCAACCCGATCCCATCCCAGATGATGTCCTGAATAGGATTCTTGAGGCAGGCAGGCTCTCTCCATCAGCTGTAAACAGACAACCCTGGCACTTCGTGATCGTCAGGGACGAGAACATGAGAGGCAAGTTGGCCAAGAACGCGAGGTTCGGCAAGTTCATCAAGGAGTCGCCTGTGGTGATTGTCGCTTGCGGTGATACTGAAAATTCTTCCAAGTGGTATATGGTGGACACAGCCATCGCCGTCCAGCAGATGGTGCTGATGGCTACCTCGGAGGGCATTGGCAGCTGCTGGATTGGAAGCATGGACAAATCCGAGGTAAGTGAACTCCTGTCCATACCTGAGAAGTGGGAGGTCGTGGCCATGCTGACACTTGGATACCCTCGGAAGAAGATGAATCTCGGTGCAAAGATCATCGGTGCGCACCGGAGAAAATCGCTGGACGAGATCACTAGCTGGGAACTCTTTGGCTCACCCTTGCACTGAACCTTATGATCCAGTTGGAGATCAACGCTCATCTGAGAGGTACTCTCCCAGTAGCAGCCTGGTATCCTCGGATATCTCTCCCAGGACGCTAATGTCATAGGCTACCTGCATCTTGATCGTTGGGGGGGAAGATCTTAAAAGCTCTCTCAGTCGGCTCTCGGTCGGTTCGGGTCCAAAAGGATGCAGCAATCTGAGGGTCATCGAATATGTTGACCGGAGATCGTTCTCCTTCGGAATAGGATGGGATAGAACGATGTCCAGCACGTCCTCGCCAGGAAGTGTTTCCTCATTGAGTGCGATGTTGATCGCCCTCATTGCAGCGGATCTGCGAGATGGAGCATTGCTGGAGAATTGTTCCCTTAGCAAACCCAATACCTCGTCTGGATCGCTTCTTGCCGCTCCCCCAAGAAGGGCGGATGCAAAGATGGCCGTCACCTCCTTTTCCTCGGAGAGGAGATCCTTCGCATGGGACAAGGCTTCGTATGGTTTCTTCTCTGCCCCATCGACCAAACCGCTCCAGAACATCTCCCCCGCTAGCTTCTCGTTGACCTTCCGAGATAGTTTTTCGATCATAGGCATGAAGTCGGGACTGCCTATCTCTGATTCAAGAACGTGACAGACAACCGGAAGCCAGTACCAAAAATCTGTTTCCAGCATCATCGAGAAGGCGGTCGTCCTCTCTTCGCTGCTCATCTGGAGACTTCTCTCGTCCCAGTTGACGATCAGCGCCTCATGGCTTTCCGAATCCGATCTGATGGTATATAGAATCTCACCGATCTCTCCGTCCGAGGTCATTGGTCCAGTTAGGTGGCTTCCCATCTATTATGATTCCCATGGCTGTCTATTCATCCTCAAGAACCAGTTCCAGGAAGTGGTCCGCGTCAACATGAAGGTACAGCTGATCCTTAGGGGGCAGGGCGGCCGGCTCGAACTCTTGCCTATCGGAGAGAAGTGACATGTCGATAACCGCTTCCATTGAGCGGACGCCGTGCTTGTATCTCCTGACCTTGATGAGAGCCCTTATCACTCCTGGATTGATGAGCGCCTTCCCGTCCTTGTCGAATATGTGTCCAGCCTTTGCCCTCAGGATGGATCGGAGGATCATGGCCCTCCTGATCATGTAGCATCGATCCGTCTTGTTGGCCGGATTGATGCCCATGATGTTGACGTATCCCCTAAGCCGGCTTACGAAATCTGGCCCCTTCGCTTCGCAGAACTGATCCCATTCCTCCCACGCGTGACGGGCCTCCTCCATGTCGTTGAAATCGTTCTCATCGGTGTACTCCGTGAAGAAGTCCTCGAAGGTATGGCTGGTCCCACCAGCGAAAACGAAAATGGACTTGCCTATGGGGTGGAATGTCTCTCCATCCCTGAATATGCCGTCCTGCATCGGTGCCAGGAAGTACTTGAGCCATCCCTTTCTCTGACCGTAGAAGCAGTCAAACTCGTCGAAGAAAACCAACGGGATCTTCCCTTCAAGTCCAGTGCTCTGTACCTTATGGAATGCGTTTACAAGATCATCCAGCGAACGGAACTGGGAGACGTTGAACTCCAGCTTCTCGATCTTATCGGGCTGAAGGCTCTTCGATATCTGAGTGACCCCGTATGTCTTACCTGATCCAGGTTGTCCGAACACCGCGATGGAAAGGGGTGTAGTCACATCCCTCTTGGAGAGGTACTCGTCAAGCAGGTTCATGATGCTCTTGTAGCTCTCGATCTCGGTGCGGTCCACCGTTCGAAGCTCTCCGAAACTGGCCACAGGCACGCGGATCATGGGTGATACCGCTCCTTCGATCACCAGCTTATAGGCGATCTCCTCGAGCTCCTCTCCTGCCAGCTCATCCAATATCGTCCAATGCCGCCCCTTTCCCTCACTGAGGGAGGGAATGTCGATACTCGTGAACAGTGGATCGGTCTGGTGGGACTCGAAGATCTCCTTCAGCAGGTAATCTGGTTCGTCTGGTGGACTTCCGTAACCGTGGAGGAAGAGTCTCCTTGCCGCGGCGAGCCCGTCCTGCACTCCCTTGCCTATCACCTCCATTCCATCCTGGAACAGCCTAGCGGTGAGAGCGGACACGAAAGCCGAGGTTAGGCCCTGCATCTGGCCTGGCCAGTCATCCTTGTAGTCATCCTCCATGACCATCGGGTCGTAATAGAGGGTGTTCATCATCGTCTGCTGATCCTTATGGCAGAGAATGGCCCCCTCTATGCCGAACATCACCACCAGGTACCGCGATCTCATCAGCTGAGTGATCACCGGGTCGTGATAGGCGTGCCATTCGAAATCCTGGGCTGTCCGCTCCCAAGAAAGCCTCCTGGAGATATTGATCCCGCACAGCCTGAGGCTGTTGGCGTTCACCACCGTTACCAGGTTCTCACCGTTCTCCTCTACAAGGTGTTCCCAGAGAGGTCCCTCGGCCAAGGGTCGGTTCATCTTCACGATCACCAAGGGCTTCGATTCTCCATCAAGGACAGAAGGCCAGACCTCCGGCCGATCACGAAAACCGTTTCCACTATCGTCCAGGACGACAATATCGACCTCATCGATATCTCTGCTAATGGTGAGAGGAGAGAGTACGCAACTTCTGGGTCCAGAGTACCCCTCGAATTTCTCCACCCGGTATACCAATTCTCCCTGGTCCTTATCCAGATTTGAGAGGGAAAACACCCCCACCTCTGCCATTGAGTGGAGGACATCCTCCGAGGACACGTCAGATAGGTCCTTCACTTCCTGCCCGATCACCTGGGCACTGGTAGCGGCTTCCACCATCTTTGCTAGGAGAAGTGAGCCTCCCGGTCTGGGCACCATCTTGAACACAGGCCCGGCAAGCCAGTTCTGCTCCCCCTCATCCTGACGAACCTGGCATTTCCATTGGAGCCAGTCTATTGCGGCATCACCCGTGACCACTAGCTTCCTGGTTCGAGGCGATGGTTTAGATTCCTGATGCATTGGATCGAATCTCCTAGGTTTCCCTCAATTCTACAGACGGACTTAAAAAGGTATCTGAAGGCCAGGCTTCTCTGGGCAGTGGTATCAGCTCTTGCGGTCCACGTTGCGCTCTTCTTCCTCCATGTATGCGGAACCACATGCAGGGCAGGTATTGGGCTTGACGCCCTCTCTCCTGAGCCAGGAGTGACCACAACTTCCGCAGCGGACCTTGTTGAATTCTATGTCCTTTATATCGGCGTTGGATATCATGTCTCCATTCCTCTGAAAATCAACACACCGAGTTCCATATAAGGACTTCGGAGCTAATCCGTGCTGATAACGACCGGACGATATTAGGGAATAATCACGCATTTTCAATGAGGGAAAGAAGGGATTTCAGCTCAATGAAACTCGATGTACCGGCATCCACGCATTTCGCAGGTCCACTTGAAGACAAGTTGTTCAAATACCAAGAATTACAAACTCTATTGCCCATTAGCTCCCTAGCTAGGGAGAATCATCATGCTGGAGATCAACCCACGATCCGCGGTGGACTATCTGAAACGAATTGAAATGACTCCAGAGGATTCCAAGCCGACCGCAAGACCACTTGGCGGTGGGATTTCCAATCAGGTCATCATGATAGAATGGGACGATGGTTGCCTCGTGGTCAAGCAGCCACGTGAGAAACTCAATGTGAAAATGGATTGGCCGGCTGACCTTCGAAGGATTCATATCGAGGCCGATGCGCTGAGAACATATCGAAGGCTGATGGAGGAATCAGACCTGGACTGGGCCAGTGTTCCGGCGGTACACCACGAGGATTTTGAGGAGCACATCATTGCGATGGAGTGCATACCTAGCGAAAAGACAGAAATGTGGAAGACCGAGCTCCTGGGAGGTGATGTAGATATCGAGGTGGCCCAAAGATTAGGAACTCTATTAGGAAAGGTACAGTTCCTGGCTTCGAAGGATTCCCGTATAAGGTCCAGGTTCTCCTTTAAGGAACACTTCGATGAGCTCAGGATTGATCCCTACCACCGTACCACGGCAAGCAGGAATCCGGACGTTGCCAAAATAATTCTCAAGGAGGCGGATAGGGTGTACTCGGAGGGGATGACCATCGTCCACGGAGATTACAGCCCTAAAAGCATCCTGGTGAACCGCTCTGGACGTGGAGCACAGCTCTGGTTATTCGACATGGAGGTAGCCCATTGGGGAGATCCCTCCTTCGATACGGGATTCATGCTCAACCACCTGTTCATCAAGTCCGTCCATTTGACAGACAGGAGAGAAGAGTTCATAGAGGCGGCCATGAGATTCTGGGAGTCGTACGACACATGCGTCGATTGGGATATTGAGAAGGAGACGGTGAGCGAGCTGGGATGCCTGATGCTGGCCCGAGTTGATGGGAAATCTCCAATCGAATATCTGAACTCAGCTCGAGAGGCGCAAACTCTCAAGCGGATCTCCAAGAGATCGTTGAAGGAGGGCCTGAGATCGCTGCAGGATTTCGCCGATATCGTCAGAGAGGAGGTAAATCAATGACTGTCATTAGGGAAGTCGATGCCTGGGAGGTCCTCGATTCGAGGGGAAACCCTACGGTCAGGACAATGATCCGAACCGATAGTGGAAAAGGGATATTCACCGTACCTTCTGGTGCTTCAACGGGAGCCCACGAGGCGCTGGAGCTGAGAGATGGCGGATCAAGAATGGGTGGAAAAGGAGTACGCCGGGCTGTCGAAAACATCCTGAAGGAACTTGCGCCTGTGGTACAGGGCATGGATGCATCAGACCAGAGGGGCATAGATCTCGCCCTGGTCGAGAAGGACGGTACTGACAATCTTTCCAACCTGGGAGCAAACGCCGTACTGGGAGTATCTGGAGCGTCAGCTCATGCCGCTGCTAATTCACTGGGCATACCGCTTTACGTCCACTTATCTGACGGGAAACCTGGCAGAATTCCCATGCCCCTGTTCCAGATGCTCAATGCTGGAGTTCATGCCCAGGGGGGCATCGAGGTCCAGGATTTCTCGATCATCCCCACCCGTGCCCATTCTCTCATGGAGGCCTATGAGATTGCCTGGGCGGTCTTCAATGAGATAAGGGGAATGGTCATCGAATCCGGTAACCAGCCTGTGGTGGGAGACGAAGGCGGCCTTTCGCCACCGCTGGGAAGTATTGCTGAAGCGTTCGAGCTTGTTGAGGGAGGCATCGAGAGGGCAGGGCACAGCCATTCGCGGGGTGACGTAGCTCTGGCGTTGGACGTTGCATCAACACATTTCTGGGATCCTGCTTCTGGCGATTACCTGTTGGAGAGCGAGGAAAAGAGGTTCTCCAGAGAAGAATGGGTCGATCAAATCAGTGAGTGGGTCGAGGACCATCACATCGTTTCCGTCGAAGACCCCTTAGGAGAGGATGACTGGGATGGCTGGAGAGAGCTCACACTCAGGATCGGTGGTAGATGTCAGGTGCTTGGTGACGACCTTCTCGTCACCAACCTGGAGCGGCTGAAAAGAGCAATAGAGGAGGGGACAGCCAATGCCATTCTGATCAAGCCCAACCAGGTTGGAACGATTACCGGTGCGGTGGCGGCCACAAGAAAAGCAAAGGAGGCAGGCTTTGGAACTGTCATATCGGCAAGGTCGGGGGAAACCTGTGACACGACCATATCCGACCTAGCAGTAGGTCTCGACGCCGGGCAGTTAAAGCTCGGCTCTCACATAGGCTCCGGGAGAACATCGAAGTACAATCGGCTCTTGGAAATCACCAAAGAATACGGAGCGAAATATGCGGGATTCGCAGCCCTTTCCTTTAACGGCGATTAATGTTAACACCATTGAATTATCCACCTAGAAAACTTAGAGAATAATCAAATTTTTAGAAAAGAGCGCACAATATTATTATTCTCAAAATAGATAATATGTGATTTTACGAATGTAACTTAACGGAGTTTATATCTATTTTTCTAGACAATTTTGTATATAATTTTCTTGCTATTTCCCTTATTAATCCAGTAGAGAAGTACTTATAAGGTGAGAAGGGTTCTCCGACCCAATGGCAACCCAACATTGGAAGGGATTGTTGGGTATATTCGATGATTAGGGGGCTTCAAAGAGCAGCTTGCCTTTTTGAAAGCAGCATTGAATCGATAAATGCCGTGAACAGAAACCCTCCCACAAAAGTAGGACGGAAGGGGGAGGAACGTTTGAAGCAATCGAACAGAATACCACACATGCTAGCCACCATCATAGTGGTGGCTGTTGCGGCGATGTTCATCGGTACAGCGATTTCTGGGATATCTAGCTCAGCTGGTGAGCATCAGGAGCAAATAGACATCTCCGTGGGGGCGGACAGTCCCCCAATCATGATGAGTATCGTCAATAGCAATCTAAGTATCACTTACCATAATCCGTCTCAAGATGATTTAGCGAGTTTGAAGAGCGTCTGGGGTGTAAGGGATGAGAGTGGCAATTACAATGTGCTCATGGACAAGATGGGTACAGGTCTTGCCCCTCTGACCAGTAGTGAATGGGACGCTTTATCCAGCAGTATCAACCTGGTAGATGGCGTAACCAGCCTCGGAAGCATACCGAGCTCGGTCGACATCTCCACCGAACCCTACTTCCCCAAGGTCGCTACCCAGGGGCTTCAAGGTTCATGCGCTGCGTGGGCGATCACTTACTACGCCTATGGATATCTCGAAGCAAAGGACAATGGATGGACCGGTGCCAGTACTGGTAACCCCGCCCACCTGATCTCCCCCGCATGGACATACAACCGTGCGAACGGAGGTACGGATTCAGGATCCTCGATCATCAGGAACACCGACATCATAAAAGAGTGGGGGGTGGCAACGATGGCTACCATGCCTTACTCCGACACAGATTTCAGTTCCTGGGGAAGCGAGAGTGCTATGAGAGAGGCTCCACTTCACAGGTCTGTTGATTTCTTCACAATGAGTTTCAACGGCGATGCTACCGTTGAAGACGTGAAGGAACTTCTCGCATCAGGGACCCCAGTAACGATCGCCTTCGATGCCAATATGTATCAGCCTGGATTCGCTGATGGCAACTGGAAGATCTCCTCAATTGAGTACGCGTCCTCCACAATTAACCATGCCCAGACAATCGTGGGATATGATGATTATGTTAGTGAGGATGGGGAGGTCGGTGCCTTCAGGATTGTGAATTCCTGGGGTTCCAATTTTGCCGATAGCGGATACTACTGGCTCACGTACGAAGCGTTCAAGGAGATAGGTGACAGACTCGGTACTGGATACTTCATTGATTCCACTGATTACCAGCCCAAGCTGCTGGCGACATGGGAGTTCTCCCAGTCGCCTACCAGGGATGCTGACATCTCATTTGACATTTCTTCCAACGGCATGCAGAGGGACAGCAAGGACCTATACTACGCAATTAACAGCGGTGGAAGCACTCTAAGATTCCCGAACTTTCTGTGCTTGGATATCACTGAGTTCAACAACGATCTCCTAGCTGGTGCGGATGAGTTCTCCATGACCGTGGGTTCATCGACCTACTACGGTCAGGTGAGCTCGTTCAAGGTGGAAAAGTACAATGCTTACACACCTGGAGATCCCGATGACATATCTGCAATGCCCGGAAATGTCCCAGCCTACACGCCCTGCGAGCTGACTACCAGCTTCGCATCTTCGGGGCCTTCTTTACCAGGATCGCCCACGAATCTTCAGGCTTCGGCCGGAGATGGAAGGGTGTCTCTAGGCTGGAGCGCCCCATCGAATGATGGCGGTTCGTCGATCACCCAGTACAGGATATACAGGGGAACTAGCTCCTACAGCCTGTCCCTGGTGACCTCGGTCACCTCAACATCCTACACCGACAGCTCGGTCACCAACGGAAACACCTACTACTATTCAGCCCGGCCAGAGGCTTCCTCGGGTACCGATGTTCCATCGGCACCTCAGAACCTCGTTGGGACCCCAGGGGACTCTACGGTTGTTCTCTCATGGAACCCTCCGGCTGATGATGGTGGATACCAGATCACCGGGTACAAGATCTATCGAAGGACCGAGGGGGCTTCGTGGTATTACGTCTACACCATAGGGGTCCAGACCTCGTACACCTTCAGTGGGCTGACGAACGGAGTTACCTACCTATTCTCTGTCTGCGCCATGAATGATTTGGGCTACGGGCCGAAATGCAGTGAGATCTCTGCAGTTCCTGGTGCCTCTGCGTCCACAGTGCCTGGGGCCCCAACATCGCTCTCGGCGACCCCTGGAGATTCCCGGGTTACATTGAGCTGGAACGCCCCATCGAATGATGGCGGTTCGTCGATCACCCAGTACAGGATATACAGGGGAACTAGCTCCTACAGCCTGTCCCTGGTGACCTCGGTCACCTCAACATCCTACACCGACAGCTCGGTCACCAACGGAAACACCTACTACTACGTGGGGGAGGGGCCAAAGTCCAGCCAGGTTTCAGCAAAACCTGAAGCACAGTCGAATGTACCTGGAACTCCGGTAGGGCTCTCAGCCTCACCTGGTGATTCCAAGGTCACACTCAACTGGCAGGCACCTGCCGATGATGGTGGCTCCCCAATCACTGGATACAGGATATACAGAGGATACAGTTCTGGCTCGCTTTCTTTCGTGGCATTAGTGTCCTCGACCCAGTACCAGAATACCGGGCTCACCAACGGTCTGACCTACTACTTCAGCGTGTCTGCGGTCAACTCGGTGGGTGAGGGATCTCGCTGCACGGCGGTCTCTGCGACCCCGACCCAATCGACCTCTCCTCCATCGGCACCAATCGGACTCAATGCCAACGCTGGTAACAGCAGGATAGACCTTAGCTGGAACGCTCCCTTGGACAATGGAGGCGCGGAGATCACCAGTTACAAGGTGTACAGGGGAACCAGTTCCTCCTATCAGTCCTACCTGACAACTGTGATCTCAACGTCGTACGCTGACACTTCCGTGACCAACGGGGTGACTTACTACTACTCCGTATCAGCGGTGAACTCAGCGGGCGAGGGAGACAGATCTAGCGTTGCGTCGGCCACTCCGCAGGAACCTGCGGAGAAAACGGTTCCATCGGCACCTCAGAACCTTGTCGGGGTTCCAGGTGAAACAACCGTCATTCTCTCATGGAACCCTCCGGCTGATGATGGTGGATACCAGATCACCGGGTACAAGATCTATCGAAGGACCGAGGGGGCTTCGTGGTATTACGTCTACACCATAGGGGTCCAGACCTCATACACCTTCACCGGATTGACCAGTGGCCAGAATTACCTGTTCTCCGTCTCCGCCATGAATGATTTGGGCTACGGGCCGAGAAGTGAGGAGATTACGGTGAAGCCGGGAGGGGGCATCTCAGTACCCTCCTCCCCGCAGAACCTCAATGCCGTTGGTGGTAATGGTGAGGTTAGTCTGAGTTGGCAGACTCCCTCTAGCGATGGGGGTTCACAGATCACCAGCTACAGGGTATACAGGGGGACCTCTTCCTCAACACAGTCTTTCCTCGTACAGGTCTCAGGACTTGGATATGTGGATAGCTCTGTTGTCAACGGGCAGATCTACTACTACAGGATAACCGCTGTGAATCTTGCTGGCGAGGGGCCAAGCTCCTCTACCATTTCGGTGACACCGCAGGCCACGATAGAGAGACCGTCGGCACCTCTCTCTTTGTCGGCATCATCTGGAGACGGTACGATCGGCCTGACCTGGTACAAGCCAGCAGATGACGGAGGTTCTTCGATCACCGGATACAGGGTCTACCGCGGGACCTCTTCAAGCTACATGCCTCTGTTCACCACGCTGACCGGGACATCATTTACCGACAGCTCGGTGACCAACGGCGTGACCTACTACTACAAGGTCACCGCGGTCAACGCGGCGGGCGAGGGAGATTCCACCGGAACAATATCCGCGACACCCAGGTCATCTTCAGAGTTGACCGTACCGGGTAAACCATTGAACCTCTGGACCGAGACTGGAACCCAATCGGTGATCCTACATTGGAGCCCTCCGGCAGATGACGGTGGATCTCAGATAACCGGTTACAAGGTCTACAGAATGATGGAAGGCCAATCATGGTACTACGTCTTCACGGTTGGCAACGTCAACCAGTACACACTCAGCAATCTCAACAACGGCCAGACGTACTACTTTTCGGTGAGTGCGGCAAATGAGGTCGGCTATGGACCACGATCGAATGAGGTGTCCGCCACCCCGACCCTATCGGCGCTGAGCGAGTCGTCAATCTCAGAAACACCGTTGCTACTCGCCGCGCAGACTATGCCTGACACATCGTCTCTACCTCAATTGGCCGCGAAGACCGGGATAATTTCCGCAGATCCTCAGATAGATCCTTTGATCTGGCGAACCACCCATTAAACCTCTTTCTCTTCTTTTCATTCTTAACTATACCAATCCAGGCTTTCTTTCACAAAGTCGATGAAAGAGATGAAGAAATCCTTTGATCGATCCTCCATGCTGGTGGCCCTGATCCTTTCAATTGCGATATCAGCATGTTGCCTGGAGATATCCTTTGCTTCTTCCAGGGCCCCCGATTCGACGATTCTGTTCCTGACCTCATCCACCTCTACTGCACCTTCCCTTCCGTAGGCTTGGATCATCAGCTGGGCAAATCGATCGTCCTTTTCCATCGCCAGGACGATGTGGAGAGGCTTCTTACCCTTATGGACATCACCGCAGGGCACTCTTCCATACTGTTCCTCGGACGCGAAGGTGTCGATGATGTCATCCTGGATGTCAAAAGCGAAGCCGATGTGTTCCCCCGCTTCTCTCAAGAGGAACAGGTCCTCAGCTGGGGCTTCGCCAAGGATGGCACCCGCGAGAAGGGTTGCCCTGAAAAGTGAGGCAGCCCTCTTGCTTGCCATGATCTCCCACTCGATCCTGTCAGGGGAGGTGTACTCGAACATGAGGTCGAGTATCTGGCTCTCATTGACCTCCTGGTACTCGGTGTTGATCATGTCCACCACCTCCATGATCTTCTCTGCCTCGAACCCGGAATGGATGATAGGCCTCAACGCCATGGAACTTAGAATATCACCGGCGAAAACCGCCGTTCCCTCCCCGAAACGGTTATCCATTTCACCTATCATCATCATATGCAGCGTGCCACCGCCCCTTCGTGTCTCGTCCCTGTCCACGAGATCATCATGGACCAGGATGCAGTGCCTGTACACTTCGACACCGCAGGCCACCTTAACGATCCTGTCGTCAATATGGCCCGTGTATCCTTCATAGGTGACAAGCGTCGAGCAGGCGGCCAACCTCTTCCCGCCTCTGGTAGAGTACTCCTCGATCGCATCGTAGAGCTGTCCGATCAATCGGTGGTATCCATGCCCTCTCAGCCTCTCTTCTCCCAAGAACCTCTTCAGCTCTACCTCCACTAACCTGCTCTGTTCGTCCAGTACCTCTTCGAAGCTCATATTACCTTTCGGAACTATTGTTGTCAGAAACGAATAACCTTTTTGATTCGAAGGAGAGGATCGAGACTTCTAGGGATGGATATCGCTTTTCAAGAAGACCGCACAAGAGTTATCATGGACGATCACGATAGCCCAAAAGGTCTGAAGTATGAAGAGGGAAATCGATCTAAGAAACACTCTCAGTCGCATCGATGGAAGGGGATACAAGGCCTACTTGGACATCCGCGGAGAGTACAATTTCGATCTCTTCACACTCATCATCGACCATGTTCAGGGAGATCCATTCGCGACTCCGAGTCGAGTGAGGGTCATGGTCCCACAGCGTCTTGCCGGCTTTCCAAAGGAGACCTTTGCAGGCAAGAGCAGATCAATTGCGTTAAGGGATTTCATCACTCGTAGATTCTACGAATCTGCCCGCCAATACTCGAAAGGCAGCAGAGGTATGGGTAAGGGAGGGTTGATCGCCATCGATCGTCCCGGCCAGGAGATCCTGGAAAGGACCTCAGCTTTCATCGATCCAGGGAAGGTGGAGGTCCGCTTCGTGATGGGGCTTCCAGCGTTTGGACGCCGTGTGGCCGGAACCCATGCGATTTCGATGTTCATGGAGGAGCTTCCCAGCATCGTGCGAGCGTCCCTCCTCTTCGAAAGCATGAATGAAAGGGCACTCTTTCAACACATCAAGGCGGCGGAAGATGCGGATTTCCTTCGTGATAGTTTGGATGGAATGGGACTTGTGGCCTTCGTGGCAGATGGGGCGGTGCTGCCCAGAGCCAGCGGTGTGGACCCGCGTCCTCTGAGAACTGGTAATGTGGTAGGATTTCGATCCCCACGATCCCTTCGTATGGAGGTGAACTTGCCCAATGCCGGTAAAGTCAGTGGAATGGGCATACCAAGAGGGGTCACCCTCATAGTGGGGGGAGGATATCACGGCAAGTCCACCTTCCTGAATGCATTGGAGCTGGGCGTCTACAATCACATTCCCGGAGACGGTAGGGAGCTGGTCGTCACCGACCCAACCGCCATGAAGATCAGGGCGGAAGATGGAAGGAGGATAGAGAAGACGGATATCTCCCCTTTCATAGACAACTTGCCATTCGGAAGGGACACGGTCCAATTCAGTACCGAGGATGCCAGCGGAAGCACTTCCCAGGCGGCGAACATCGTTGAGTCGCTCGAAGTGGGCTCATCCCTGCTGCTCATCGACGAAGACACCTCGGCCACAAATTTCATGATCCGCGACCAGCGGATGCAAGAGCTGGTCTCGAAGGAAAAGGAACCGATCACCCCCTTCGTGGACAAGGTGCGCCAACTTCACAGCGACCTGGGCGTCTCCACCATACTCGTGATCGGGGGATCAGGTGATTACTTTGAGGTGGCGGACAGGGTTATCTGCATGATAGACTACCTTCCTCACGACCTCACGGATGAAGCACGGAATGTAGCCGAGAGGTACAGGACTCAGAGGATTCAGGAGGGAGGGGACGCGTACGGCAGTCTGACGCATCGCATTCCACTGGCCCGCAGTTTCGATCCATCGAAGGGGAGGAGGGATGTGAAGATATCCTCCAAGGGACTGCAGTCTATCACCTTCGGCACTCACAACATTGATCTGGGAGAGGTGGAGCAGCTCGTAGACTCCTCCCAGACCAGGGCAATAGGGGATGCCATTTACTATGCCATGGGTCTAATGAGAGAGCACATGACCATCAAGGAGCTGGTGAGCAGGGTCATGGAAGACATCTCCAAGCGTGGGTTGGATGTCCTAAGCGAAAGGCCTGTTGGCGACTATGCCCTTTTCAGGGCTCAAGAGCTCGCTGCTGCGATCAACCGATTGAGGACGCTCGAAGTTTACCAATCTCACAGAGGTTAATGCCGGAACCGAACCCCAGGACAATTAACTTAATTTACCATATTCCAATCACAGTACGATAAAATGGCTCGAAAGGTCAAGGAATTCATGACCCCCAAGAACGAGATCGTGACTCCGGGGGACTCTGTCATCACCGCGGTCGAGGTCATGGTGGAGAATGACAAGGGCAGTGTTGTTGTCATTGATGATGACAAGTTGGTCGGGATCTTTACCGAGAGGGATCTGCTCAGGCACTACCTCATGAGCCAGTCTAAGTTTCTTTACATGAGCGTTTCCGAGGTCATGAGCTCCCCACCAGTTACAGTAGGTCCAGAAGATGACCTCATAGATGCATTCACGATCATGGCCCAGAAGGATATCAGGCACCTACCGGTCGTAGGGGAGGATCAGGAGCTGGTGGGTTTCCTCAGCTGGAAGAGCATGTTTGACTGGTGCTCGGCCAAGATCGCCTTTGAATGATCAATCCTCGAGAGTTGAGGTATCTCCTACCTCAAGTCCCATCTCCCGAGCTTTGAGGAGGCGCCTCATTATCTTCCCGCTTCTTGTCTTGGGAAGGTTATCAACGAATTCAATCTCCCGTGGCTTGGCATGTGCGGCCAACCTCTGACCAACGAACTTGATGATCTCCTTCTTGAGCGCTTCTGAGGGCTTGTAACCAGGACGAAGGGTCACGAAGGCCTTGATGATCTCTCCCCTCAATTCGTCAGGCTTGCCGATAACGCCCGCCTCGGCGACCGAAGGGAATTCGATGAGGGCACTCTCCACCTCGAACGGACCGACCCTCTCTCCTGAGGTCTTAATGACATCGTCGGCGCGGCCCATGAACCAGAAGTATCCTTCCTCGTCCATTATGGCCACATCGCCTGAAACGTACCATCCAGGCACCCGGAAGTACTCTTTGAATCTGGGGACGTTGCGCCAGATCCCGAGCATCATGGCGGGCCATCCAGGGCGAATCGCCAGGAATCCCTCGTTCCCAGGGGGCAGCTCATTACCATCCTCGTCAACTACCGCAGCGCTGACGCCTGGGATGGGCCTACCCATGGAACCTGGTTTGATATCCATGCACGGATAGTTGCAGATCATGTGACCTCCCGTCTCCGTCTGCCACCAGGTATCGTATACTGGGAGGCCAATGATGCTTCTCGACCATCTTATCACTTCAGGGTTGAGAGGTTCTCCCACGCTGCAGATATGCCTCAGAGATGAAAGGTCGAATTGGCCGACAAGCTCGTCGCCAGCCTTGATGAGCATCCTCAGTGCCGTGGGGGCAGTGTACCAGACGGTGACGCCGTATTTCTCAAGAAGCGAATACCAGGTAGCGGCATCGAATCTTCCCGAGTAACAGACTATGGATGATCCAAGCAGCCAGGGACCGAAAATACCATAAGATGTTCCAGTCACCCATCCAGGGTCGGCGGTGCACCAATAAGTATCATCCTCCTTGAGATCAAGCACCCACCTAGATGTGGTCAGTTGGTGCTGCATGGCCCTATGGCCAAGTAGAACGCCTTTGGGTTTCCCCGTTGTGCCTGAAGTGTAGTGGATGGCGTAGGGATCCGTGGGCGAAAGCGGGACAACCTCGAAATTCGAAGACGCATCCTTCATTATGTCCAAGTAATGGACGCACTTCTCGTCCAGTGGTTCGCAATCTCCCTCTATAAGAATTACTTTCTCAAGGGCGGTAAGGTCCTCCATGATGGGCTCGATCCTCTTGTAGAGGTATGGTTGGGTGACAAGGAACTTGGCCCCGGAGTCCAGCATACGGTCCTTAACGGCCTCGGGTCCAAAGGCCGAGAACATGGGTCCAAAAATGGCGCCCATCTTGATTATCCCCATTGCGGAGACGTAAATCTCGGGGATTCTGTCCAGGAAGACCAAAATACGGTCACCCTTCTCTGCGCCCATGTTCTTCAGAGCATTTGCGAACTTGTTTGAAAGTGACATCATCTCCCCGAAAGTGAATTTCCTCTCCTCACCATTGGGGCCAGTCCAGTACAGGGCGATCTTGTTCTTGCGCCAGCTATTGGCGTGGCGGTCGATGGCCTCATGGGCGATATTGTATATGCCACCATCATCAGCCCAGTTGAAATCGCAATCTACCGATGCCCAGCTGAACTCCTTGCTGATCTTTTCGTAATCGCTAAGATTGCCTATAGCATCCGCTGCAATCCTCTCATTCACCATAATCTAGCTCCCCTGTTGGAAGAAAGGTCAACGTGTGCTTATTATTAAAAATTATCGAACAATGGGTTCGACAATTGCAGAAGTGTAAAGGGCGTTTGCACTCGATACATTATGCGAATCTCGAAAAAACCAAACACCGTAATAACCGTTTTGGAAGTTCATTCGCAAAAACATTAAATGTAATGAGAGAACGGGCAATTCCAGAAGTTGTATCATTCTCTAGATTTCTTTTCGGGAGAATGGTTATGGTGGTCCGCCATTTGAGAATCAGGAGGCAAGGTGTTCTTGTAAATTTCTCCATGTTTAACAATGTGAGTATTAGGGGGTCCATCATTGACAGGAAAGCCGCGGTTCCATTGGTGGCAGAGTTCATACTCACATCCATCTGTCATGACCGCCGTTATCCTCTTGGTAGCTGGTGGCATCGCACCAGATCCCCTCCCTGAACCGCTGATGGCATCTACTCAAGCTAAAGGATAGCTCTGGAATAAGATCGACCTTATTCCATAGCATACCTGACACAGAATTCATTCAATTCAAGTTGGCTGCCTATCCACCAGGATCACTCGATGCTCTCGTTGCCACATTCGACGGTCCATCGAGTTATCAGCTTAACGAAACACTCACGCTTCATCTCTTAGACATAGCTGGAGATGGCCATGTCAGCAATGGCGGCTATCTGACCATTGCAGGCTCCTCGGAATTCGATAAAGGAATCTGGACATTCCATATGATCTTACTGAGCAACGGCGCTGCCGCGGTATCGATCTGCCTGATCGTCATTTGAAAGGAACGAATGCAGAGCTCGAAAATTGAATTCCAATCTAGTGAGGTCACTCATGGCAAACGTCATTCATGGCTTACCCAATCTCTCCTCATGGAGGCGGGAGATCTTCCATTCGCCTTTACTGATCTTGGTCTCTATCACATGCATTCGGATGCCATGGACCGTATCCACAATACATGTCTCCCGCGTAGGTTCACCTTCCTCGTTATCGTATTCCGCTATCTCTTCGAAACGAAGACCATATCTCTCTCTGAATTCCGGATCCCTCGCCACCCTATCGATCCATTCAATCCAATCCTCGACCCTGAGTTCTTCTCTAATCGTGACCAGTTTCCTCTCGCATCCACATTCAGGGCATTTACCAGCCTCAATATCGAAATCCACCCCGCAGATGGCGCATATGACGGTCATGCTATCAGGAAAATTCACGAATGATTTCCTATTTAAGGTTCGGGCGATTCGACCTGCCCCAGAACGATAGATGGACAGATCAATTTGGGAGTGGTATGCAATAGGTCATAGGCGGGTGAAATCTATGCGGGTGTCTTTGTTACCCCGCAGGCGGACTGTGTAGGTTTCCACCAAATGAATACCAATATAGATTTATCCGGGCAACCGTTTCCCATCTCAGATGGCCGGAATGACATTTGCCCAGAAAGTTCTTGAAAGGGCTAGCGGAGAGAAGGCCATGCCGGGGCAGGTGGTCAATGCCAAGGTAGATCTGGCAATGTCACACGAGAGCGCTGCGATGGTCCTCAAGTCCTTCAGAGAGATCGGAGCCCAAGAGGTTTGGGATCCCAATAGGATAGTGATACTCTTTGATCACAGGGTACCAGCATACTCTACCAAGGCCGCGGAAAGCCATAAGGTGGTCAGGGAATTCGCCAAAGTGCAGGAGCTTCCCTACTTCTACGACCTGGGGGAGGGAGTATGTCACCAGGTTCTTCCTGAAAAGGGGCATGTCCTCCCAGGCATGCTGATAGTGGGCACCGACAGTCACACCACCACCTACGGCGCATTCGGAGCCTTCTCCACCGGAATTGGAGCGACGGAGATGGCTGCGATCTGGGCAACGGGGGAGATATGGATGAGAGTTCCCGAGACAATGAGAATACACGTCGATGGATCTCTTCCTCAACGGGTAGCTTCCAAGGACCTCATTCTGGAGATCATTGGTACTCTGGGAGCGGATGGTGCGGACTATATGTGCGTTGAATTCGTAGGGCAGGCTATTGATGTGATGAGCATTGAAAGCCGCATGACCTTGTCCAATATGAGCATGGAAATGGGGGCTAAGGTCGGAATATGCTTCCCGGATAGAAAAACCGCAGATTGGCTGAGGGAAAGGACTCCGAATGAGTTGAAACCGGTTTTCACCGATCCCTCTGCAATAATCGAGAGGGAAGAATGGTTCAATGCTTCCCTGCTCCAGCCAAAGGTGGCGTGCCCTCATAGGGTCGACAACGTCGTAGATGTGGAAGAGGTGCAAGGAAAAAGGATCGACCAGGCCGTTGTGGGATCGTGTACCAACGGCCGGCTCGAGGACTTCGCTGCAGCAGAGAAGATACTCAGGGGAAAGAAGGTCGCAAAGGGCACCCGACTGATTGCAGTGCCTGCTTCTCGAGACGTTTACCTGCAGGCCATAGAATCGGGGATTGCCATCTCCCTTATCAGATCGGGCGCGATAATCGTGAACCCCGGTTGCGGACCGTGTCTGGGGGGGCATCAGGGTCTTCTGGCCTCAGGCGAGGTGTGCATTTCTACCACCAATCGCAACTTCAGGGGAAGAATGGGCAGTGCCAATGCGGAGATCTATCTCGCTTCGCCGTACACTGTCGCCGCGAGCGCATTGAAGGGCCAGATCACTGATCCTAGAGAGGTATGAGCATGGCCAGGGTCTGGAAGTATGGTGACCATGTGAACACTGACCTGATAATTCCTGGGAGGTATCTCGACGACTACGATATCACCTCACTTTCGAAGCACGCCATGGAGGACATCGACCCGAGCTTCGCCAATGCCGTGGCGGGGGGAGACGTGATCGTATCGGGTCGCAACTTCGGCTGCGGATCCAGCCGGGAGCAGGCCCCAGCAGTCTTGAAGGAGAAAGGTGTCGGGGCGGTGTTCGCAAGCTCCATTGCGAGAATATTCTACAGGAACGCCATCAACGTCGGTCTGCCGGTGATAATCTCCGACGAGGCCGTCAAGATTCTGGATGCGGGAGACGAGGTCGAGCTCGATCTCAAGTCTGGGACGCTGACCAGAAAAGCTGACGGCGTCAGGATAGACTTCGAGCCCCTGCCTCCCTTCCTTCTTGAAATACTTGAGAGCGGGGGGCTGGTCAGCTACATGAAGCGAAAGCTTGCCATCTGACCATTACATATCTATTATGAGTCTAGAAGTATCATCCAATGATACTGCCCCTGAGGATATCTCGCAGTCCAGAAGATGGCCTCCCATGGTCCTGTCCTCACTGATGAAATGGAAGTGAAATCCTGCGGCGTTCATTTCCCCGATGTAGGATGGACACCATATTCCCACTATCGTTCCGTCGATATCGCTGTAGGTGAACTTCGTCTGGTTCTTGATCACATCCTCAAGTGGAGGATAGGGCTTCTCCTGTTTGGGGACGCTTCTGGCAAGTACATTATCAAAGTGCCCCCGGATCTCAATGATGTAGAACGTGTCGTTCGAGGGCAACCTCTCCGAGATGTACGCCTCGAGATCGCTCATGTTCATCGATGTGTTCACGTCGAAGCTGAGGTCCACATCCATGTAACCAACGCACGCGAACGGTACACCCAAATCGTTGGAGGCCACTTGCACCAAACCATCGGATGTCACCTGATAACATTTGCCGTCGTAAACGATCATCTCTCCGTCCAGGCCTTCGAATGTTCCCAATCCGGTATCGCCGCATGCCATAAGGTCATCCACATCCTTTACCCCATCATATCTACCCTCGAACAGGGCTTCAAGGGTGGAGATCTGGTACATATCATCGCTACCATGGCCCGTTGGTAGGAGTAGGTAAGCGGTCGCTCCGCATACACAGGCGACGATTGTCACCGCTGCGACTGCCGTAAGTAGCTTGCCCATAGGACCCCGCACCACCCATGGATTAATAATGCTATTACTGCAATTTCCAGTATGGCGTGGTGAAGAGAGCGAGAAGAAAAGAACGGTTTGCTCTTTGCTCCAGAGTCCCCAGTCGCTCTAGGTCAAGTCATGGAGTTACAAAAGGTTTATAAGGGCCATGCTAATATCGGGACACTCCCGAAACGGTGAATTCATGGAGTATACTAGGTTTGAAAAGGCGCGAATCATAGGTGCGAGAGCACTTCAGATATCACTAGGCGCGCCTGTAATCATAGACATCCCCGAAGAGATGATCGATCCCATAATGATCGCCATGCTCGAGTTCGATAAGGGATTGATTCCCATCACTGTAAATAGGGATATATGAGGTTATTAGATGAGCGAGGATGCAACAAACGAGCTTCTGGTACCCGAGGATGTTTATCTAACCTCTGGTGTTCACATTGGTACTCAGCAGAAGAGCGCTGACATGAAAGGATTCATCTTCAAGGTGAGGTCTGACGGCCTATACGTGCTCGATGTGAAGCAGACTGACTACAGGATCAGGGCGGCATCCAAGTTCCTCGCCAGGTATGACCCCGAACGCATCCTGGTGGTCTCTGCCAGGCAGTATGGGCAGAAGCCAGTCAAGACCTTCGCCAAAATCATTGGAGCCAAGTTCTTCGCGGGAAGATTCGTACCTGGGACCCTTACCAATCCTGAGATCCCAAAGTATGTTGAGCCCGAAGTGCTCTTGGTGACCGACCCAGCAGCGGACAACCAGGCGCTATCGGAAGCGCTCAACATCAGCATTCCGATCGTGGGATTGTGCGATGCCAACAACGAGACGAGGAATGTGGATCTAGTGATCCCCACCAACAACAAGGGCCGAAGGGCACTAGCCTGCATCTACTGGCTCCTTACACGGGAATTCCTCAAGCAGAAGGGTCTCATCACCAACGATGAGGACTTCAAGCTGGCCATAGAGGACTTCGAGGCTAGCCTCTGAAGCACCTTCGAAACAAAGAAATATCTCACCCCCTATCTTATTCAGCGATAGCATGAGATATCCCGCTGTCGCTGGGAGGTTCTACTCTGATTCAGGAGGTTCCCTGAGGAAAGAAGTGGAACGTTGCTTCCTTCACCCCCTTGGACCAGGGGAGATCCCCGCCGTTATCAGGGGGGAAAGGAGCATAGTGGGGGCAGTAGTACCCCACGCTAGCCTTGCCGCATCAGGTTGGGTCGCAGCCTATGTGTACCACGCTCTAGCTAGAGACGGTTTTCCAGAGGCTTTCATAATCATCGGTCCGAATCACCAGGGATTCGGCTCCGCTATCTCACTTACATCCCAGGATTTCCACACACCTCTAGGTGCCGCCAAGGTGGACAAGGACCTGGTCAGGAAGCTGACCAGATGGATCGAAGACGAACCTTTCTCTCACCAGTATGAGCATTCGATCGAGGTCCAGCTCCCATTCATTCAGTATCTATCGCCAGGAACCCCGTTCGTGCCGATACTGATGTCATTGCAGGACTACGAGACCGCTATTGAGCTGGGAAGGGCGATCAGCGAGGCCATTCACGGAAGGGATGTGGTGGTCATAGCATCCAGCGATTTCTCACATTACATTCCCGCCAAAGAGGCAAGGGAAAAGGATGGTGCAGTTATCGAGAGGGTGCTGGATCTGGACACTAAAGGAGTGTATGAGACCGTAATGAGAAAGGACGTGTCCACCTGTGGATATGGCCCCGTCATAGCCATGTTGGAAGCGGTGCACGGCTCCAGGGCTGAACTGCTCAGGTACGGAAACTCGGGGGAGGTATTTTCCTCCACCGAGGTCGTAGGCTATGGTGCAATCGTGGTGAGACGATGAATTACGGGGGATAGAATGTCCCCCCCTTAGCTATTTTTATTACCGAGGAGAGGGATTCCTTAGACTGTTGCCAATATCAAGAGGTGATTATTGAATGGCAAATCTCAAAACGTGTCCGAACTGCAAGCGGATGGTGGATGAAAGCATCGCCTTCTGCCCTAACTGCGGGACTGACCTTACCGCTGCTCCGGCGCCTGGTCCGAGTCAATATCAGACTCCTCCCCAGGACTACAGTCAGCAGCAATGGCAGGCCCCAGGAGCGCAGCCTGGACCCAGGGACACCAGCCCAGAGGGTATGATCAGAGAAGCAGTGCAGATGAGAGGAGGAACAGACGAGATATTGAACGAGATCTGGGCCTTCATACCTCTCATCAGTGTGATACTAATCGGTGCTGTATCGGGGATATTATTCATCACGACCTCTGATGTATACCTTACCTATGGAATCACTCTGGGAGTAAGCGTCATCGCCGTTGTCCTTATCGTCATCCTGATCTACAAGCTGTTCAACCGGAACAACTTGCACAGTAGAAGGGAGGCAATGTTCAGAGCCGCGGTCGTCGACTACATCAAGAGGAAGGCGATCGAGAAAGGCTTATCGCAAGCGGTGGCATCCCAGGTCCAGACCATGGAGAGCATCAATTATGAATCGAGGTCTTACGAGCCTGAGCGGAGTGCGGTCCTTTGGGCCGTACTGCCTATCATTCCCGTCGTGGGTTGGATCTTTCTGATCATAGCCCTGTACTACCTCACACATTTCCCAACTGGTCATGACCGGAGGTGGCACGCGTTCACCCAGCAGACACAGTACGCAGGGTCGCAACTGGGCATGAACCTTATGCTTCCTTCCTGGAGAATGCTCCCTGAGAGGTCCTTCATTATCTACTTCATTCTGACAATTGTGACATTTGGTATCTTCATGATCTATTGGTACTACGTGCTGATCAAGGACATGAACGATCACTACAGGGCACAGTGGCAGTTTGAGGACCAGTTCGTTAGGGAGATCTAGTAGGACCTCAGAAATCCTACTTTTTTCTTTATTTTTCGAAGAAGCATCTAGTTCATTCGCCGGAACTGATCTTGGTCAATACACTCCTGTGAACGGCCGGAGTATATTTTTAATAGGTATTATGGTGATGATTTAACAACCTTAAGGGGTAAGGTGGCGAGAGCATGGTGGAAGAGACACCATATAGCGAAATAATCGAGGAGACCTGCCCCAGCTGCAGGCACACAGTCCCCCAAGGAACTGCCGTTTGCCCAAACTGCGGCTTTCAGATCAGGGAAGAACCGAAGCCAGCACCCACACAAAAGGCTGCTCCTGCCAAGGTGGAACAGGTGCGACAATTCACGGAAAAGGCTGCTTTCGGCGGCTGGTTGATTCTGGTATCCGGCATACTCGCTGTTATTACCGGGATATACATGGTCATCGATCCCGAAACCTTCGTGCAGTTATATACCAACATTGGGTACACGTTCTCCACCGACATTATGGTCGGCGCAGGGGTCATGACCCTGATTTTTGGAGTAGTGGCCATAGCCGGAGGTGTGGCCGCCCTGAAGAAGAGGTCATGGGGTCTTGCCGTTATTGGCGGATTCCTTGGTTTCATTGCTTCGGGAGCATTCTTCCTTGGAACGCTGTTAGGACTGATAGGACTCATTTTGGTGGCGGTCTCAAAACGCGAGTTCAAGAGCTGAACTCCCAAACCATTTTCTCTTTCTTTTAATCCTCACAAGTCAGGATCATCCTCCAATGCGGCAATCCTATGAATAATTGATGAGCTAGTCCCTGAAAACACTCGATTTCGTTCTGAAAATCGAACGTTCAGGCCCATAAACCGAACAATCTGTCAATTCCGTTATCATTTAATAATGATTGATGTAATATTTTCCTCTACAATGAGGTTTGTTCATGGTTGAAGAAACCCCTTATGATGAGATAATCGAGGAGACCTGCCCCAGCTGCAGGCGGACAGTCCCGCAGGGAACGACCAAATGTCCAAACTGCGGCTTCAAGATTAGGGAAGAACCCCCTCCGTCAAAACCAGTAAAAGACAAATTCTTAGCGGAGGAGAGGGCCAAGGAGAGGGCTGGCTATGCTGGGACATTGATAATGATCTCTGGATTGCTAGCTTTTATCACTGGTCTTTCAATGGTAGTTTACCCAGATCCATTCATTAACTGGTACTCGCAGGTATTCATCAATCTAAGTAGTGATGCTATCATGATATGGGGGGCCATCATGCTAGTATTCGGCCTAATATCGATCGTGGGGGGAGTCAGAGCCACCAGGAGGAGATCTTGGTCGATAGCAACCCTCGGAGGATTTCTCGGATTCATCGCATCTGGAGGGTTCTTCCTTGGAACGATCTTCGGCCTCATCGGACTGATACTGGTTGTGATCTCAAAGGATGAGTTCAAAGATTGAATCCTCTGGCCATATCCTAGATCCTCTTCATCTTCCCGAGAACAGGCTCATAGATAAGGCCCTTATCGAGTAGTGAGTTGGTGAGCTCCTCCAGTTCGGTTCTATCAATTCCTTCCTTACCGGCTTCGTCAACTATCTCATCCCAGGGAGCTCCTTTTCCCGATGAGTCAAGGCGGTCGATTATTCCCAGAACGATATCTTCCTGGTTGAGTTCTTCATCTTCGACCTCTTCATCGAGCTCGATCTCCTCTGGACCGCTCACTTCTCTAGGTATCTCCATCTCCATTTCATACTCGGGAAGCAGATACTTCAGGGCGTCTATCACCATCTCTCGATATGTATCCAGGTTGAGGCCCATATAGTGACCAACGCTATTGATCACGCCTTCAGAGAGGTTCGGATCATGGCCCAGATGCGCCATTTCCTCCACTGAAGGTGATTCCATGTCCAAGGCGTCAGCGAGGGCATCGATTCGCTTTAGGGTCTGCCTGCAAGTATCCAGTACCCAGTAGTCTCTTATGGCCTCATCCACCACCCTGATGCTCTCTGGCCTTATCGACACATAGAGCGTTCCCTCATCCGGCGAGTAGGTCCTTGCCTTGCCCACCACCGCAACGAATGCTGGGGGATCTATTCTGGATATGGCCATTGCAGCTTCCGGTTGGTACTGTCCCGCCGAGATGTAGAATATTCCGCTTGGATCGGAGATTCTCCCCCTCCAAAGAGGTTCGTCCTCAGTCCCTATGTTTTCGCTGTCGGTAAGTACACCCACGACGAACATGCGGTTGACCATCGCTCCCAGGGGGGTTACGACATATGATGGTGAACGATCACCCTCACCCTTTATCTCCAGGGTTGAAGCGTTGAACTCACCGGCAAAGATACGCCACGCGACCTCTCTCGATATCATTTTCAGACCCCCAGCAGTTCAAGGAGAGTTTTCGCCTCGCCCTTCACATCGTCTCTCATAAACCTGGCGTCGGTGACGATCATCATCAGCCCAAACTCGTCGCTCGTGACATTGCCTCTGAGTTCGACGGGCGAGGGGAGTAGCAGATCTTCCATATCCTCCTTAACGATCTCCTGGTCCATTGCAGCCCTTGCCTTGGTAAGGGCATCATCTAGGGTGATTCCAAGGAGTCGTTCCGTTACCTCCCTGTTGATGATGGCTGTCAGGCTTCCCTCACCGTCGTCAAGGACGGCTTTAATTCTAAGATCAGGGATCGCTTCAACCTTTCCGTGGATCCTGCAGCTGCCTGATTGAACCTGGCGGTTGCACTCTGGGCACCTGAAGATGAGCCCCGATCCTCTCTTTATATCCACCACTACTCCCTTGATCGAGACGTCGATCCCCCCACCGATACGCTCCATGTCTGCCACGCTTCTAGCGAAGGGAGATGATAGCTCGAACTCTGAGGGGAGACTCTTCTCTACTCTCTGAACCTTTGCCCTCTCACCGAAGTTCAACTGGGGGATCCCCCTCCAGCTCCTCGTGTAGGCGTTTTCGATCTTCACGACCTCGCCCTCTTTAAGGTCGAAATCATGCCAGGCTGTAAACTGGGCTTTTCCGGATTCATCGGCAATTGTTCCCGAAAAAAGGATTCGCGGCTCACCCTGAACGGTCACTTCCCTACTCTCTACAGAGAGGATCCTTCCCGTGACATTGATGCCGTTCATTCCATCCTGGAGCTGTGATAGTGTGATATCTCCGCCTCCAGAGAACACCGGGCCGAAGTCTTCCATTAGGGGTAGAGAGCCGGGATCCTGCTTCTCGACGAACGCTCGGTTTCCCAGATTGATCTGAGTGTTGCCGTTCCATTCCTTTGTATAGGCGTTCCTTATTAGGATCACATCGCCCCGTCCGAAGTCGAACCGATCTCCCTCCCAGGCGGTATAAGACAGTGTGCCCGTCTCGTCGGCGAAAATGCCGTAGAGGATCGTCCTGATATCTCCTTCCCTCTCGAGTTCCTTCTCGTTGACGGACACGACCCTGACCAGAATATCGACGTTCTGCTCGGTCGGGCCTACCTCGTTTATCTTCTTTCTGTCCTGTCTGATCAGAAGGCGGGGGTCCCCACCGTACTTTCGAACGATGCCCCTCTTTGCGGACTCGAGGGTCACTCTATACTCATTCAAATAGATCTCCAGTTCTTCCTGGATCTCTTTCCTGTCAACCTTTCCTTCCAACACCCTGGCAAGTTCATCTACATGGGGTGTAATTTCATCCTTCTGCATTGCTAGACCTCCGTGTGTGACACGGTTACCTTGGCATATCCGAGTTTCGCTTAAAAGTATTCTTCGAGGTGACTGAAAGTGACCTCTTTGAAGATAGAATTGGGGGAATGATTTGAGGGGAGCTCACTGGGTGAAGGTCTCTCCCCTCTCGAAGTTATCTTTGAGATGCTTTATGAGTATGTCCCTGTTCCTCCGAAGATGGGATTCGTACCATGCCTTTATGACACTTCCCAACTTCTCATGGAACTTATCCATGTTCAGGCGTGCAAGGGAGTTATCGAATATGATGAACTGACCGAATATGCGCTTCCATCCAGCGTACTTATAATACTGCTCTCCCTCACAATACTCGAAGACCACTCTGAAGCGAGGGGCGGACTGGTCCGTGTAGTAATGGATCCGGAGAGAATCCCCCATCCTGCCCTGATCCTGGGTTCGATCTACCAGCTGGATGGTGTTCACACCGGCATAGTTGAAGTCTTCCTTGAATTTCCATTCGCTGGGGAATTCCTCGAACTGACCCCAAGAACTATAGGAAGGCTCCATGGTGAAATGGACATTGATCTTCCCAAACCTCTGCAGAATATTCCAGAAGTCCTCGATGACTGTCCTATTGATAGTGATCTTCTGGTTACTGAGCTCAACGACGTCTTTCGTGATGGCCTGGGTCTTGCGCTCAAGCTCATCGTCAAGCTCTTTGAACCAATCTTCTTGACTTCCACCCTTAGCCGCCATTTTAATCCCTGGGAGCGTAATCAAACTACCCACATAAAAAGCTTATCCAACTTTTCTGATGTCTGGATGCGCTTTAACAGGGGTATTTTAAGTTGGACCGAACCAAGGGGAAAAGGCTTTTAATTGCATATCGGATGCCTCAGCGATGGCGGATATCTGGCAGCAGATCATGGATTTTCTATTCCAGTACTCTGCAGATCCGCTGACGTACGGCATCATATTCTTCATCTACTGCGTTCTTGCGGCGGTGATACTCCCCCTTCCAGTGGAGTTGGGGTTGTTCTGGAATCCCGGTACGCCCTTCTTCATAAAGGCTCTGATTCTTGGGTTGGGAAAGGCGGTAGGCAGCATCTTGGTCTTCTATATTGGCTACTCGATTGAGGATAATGTAAGGAGCTGGCAGCGATGGCGTTGGTTCTCCTGGTTGGTCGAGAAATCCGAGTGGTTGGTGGAGAAGTTTAGTTATCTTGGCCTGTACTTCATACTGAGCATTCCGGGCATGGTTGACACCATCCCCATCTATATCTTCTCCGTATTCAACCGGGAAGGCAAGGTCTTGGAAGCTAAGTATTTCTTCATTTGCAACTTCTTGGGCGGATTGAACAGGGCATTCTTCATTGGCATACTCTTCTATGCCTTTGGAATCGAGATATTCGGGTAAGCATCCTTGGAGATACCCATTGGGATTGTAGCATTGAAAAGCTTTAAGTAAAACATGAATATGTGTCAATATGGTTCCAAAGGAGAGGATCCTTGGCATCCTTGATGATTATGACAAGGACGACGTTGTAGTAGCTACACTGTGCTCTCATTCTTCTCTTCAGATTTTCCACGGAGCCAAGATGGAGGGGTTCAAGACCCTGGGCATTGCCGTGGACCAGAATACAAAATTCTACGATGCCTTCCCACTGGGTAAACCAGATGAGATATTGCGTCTAGGCAGCTACTCCGATATGCTGGACATGACGGACGAGTTCATCGACAGAAATGCCATAATCATCCCCCACGGATCTTTCGTGGAATATATGGGCCATGAGAGGTTCGAGAGCTTCGAGGTACCAACGTATGGAAACAGGCAAGTACTCCACTGGGAGAGCGACCGGGAGAAGGAGAGGGAATGGCTCATCTCCGCCGGGATCAGCATGCCCAGGAAGCTCAACGATCCCACACAGATCGACAGGCCAGTTCTTGTCAAGTACCACGGCGCAAAGGGCGGTAGGGGTTTCTTCATAGCCAAGGACTACCCTGATTTCAAGCTTGGAATTGACCATACCCAGCCTTACACCATTCAAGAATACATCCTTGGGACCAGGTATTATCTTCATTATTTCTTCTCACCCATCAAATCTGGCGGTTACCGCACGGGCAACGGATCGCTGGAGCTTCTATCCATTGACCGGCGTGACGAGAGCAACATCGATGAGATGTACAAGCTGGGTGCCCAGGAGGAGCTGAAGAAGCACGGTTTCTTCCCGTCTTTCGTGGTGACTGGCAATATTCCCGTGGTGGTGAGGGAGAGCCTGCTGCCCAAGATCTTCGAGATGGGGGAGAAGGTCGTAACGAGGTCACAGGAGCTTTTTGGAGGGATGATAGGTCCCTTCTGTCTCGAGTCCATCGTTACGGACAAGTTGGAGTTCAAGGTGTTCGAGATATCTTCCAGAATTGTTGCTGGCACCAACCCCTTCATATCAGGCTCACCCTACTCAGACATGATCGAGCCCGGGATGTCCACCGGTCGCAGGATCGCAAAGGAGATCAGGGAAGCCGTTGACGGTGATCTTCTTGGAAGAATCATAACATGAGGGCGAAATAGCACTGCCAGAGGCGGAGATTGAACCCTCCCCTCAGGAGGAGGTCCCATCCTCGATTCCAGAGTTCACAAGCACCTCTACGAAGGAAATTCAAAATCTTGGAGTAGGAGATCAGGCGTCCTCCACAGATCCCTCTTCCTTTGTCTGGATTCCCGGCCGCGACGAAAGAGGAGAATTCGTCCTTTTATCCACATCGTGAATGGCAGCTTCGTTGAAATTCTCTTGGAAGAGAGGCTATCATGGAACTATCTTGGCTTGAGAAGCAGACATTGAAGCATCCTTGAACGGCGATCATCTAAAAGTATAGGTCGTGACCTGCGAGGTTATCGCAAGCCTTGCCCATGAAAATGGTAAAGGTAGAGGTTTCTACCAGCCTCGCTCCTGAAGCCGGGATTCGGGACTGATATTCTCGATCTCCAGGCCTGGCATTGCGTCGCCGAGGTTCTTTGAGACCTCTGCAATTACCCGAGGGTCGTCGAAGTGTGTAACTGCTTCCACAATTGCCTTTGCCCGGGGCGCCGGATCGGTCGACTTAAAAATACCAGAACCAACGAAGACACCATCTGATCCCATTTGCATCATCATTGCGGCATCTGCTGGTGTTGCTATACCACCAGCAGCGAAGTTGATGACAGGCAGGCGCTGCATATCGGCAACTTCCTTGACCAGATATAAGGGCGCCTCTATCTCCCTTGCAATGGTCCAAAGCTCCTCCTCGTTCTTTCCTCTGAGCTCCCTGACCTTGCCCAATATCTGTCTCTGGTGCCTCATAGCCTCGACGATATTGCCAGTCCCAGCTTCGCCCTTGGTCCGGATCATGGCTGCTCCCTCATCGATCCGGCGAAGGGCTTCGCCAAGGTCCCTGGCACCGCATACAAAGGGTACGGTGAATTCCTTCTTGTTCACATGATAGAATGGATCTGCAGGAGTGAGTACCTCAGACTCGTCGATCATGTCCACTCCAAGTGACTCCAGGACCTGCGCCTCTACGAAGTGGCCGATCCTGCACTTGGCCATTACCGGGATGGTAACCACATCCATTATCTCCAAGATCTTCACAGGGTCGGCCATGCGTGCGACCCCCCCCTGGGCCCTGATGTCGGCCGGGACACGCTCTAGCGCCATGACCGCCACCGCTCCAGCTTCCTCTGCGATGGCTGCCTGATCGGCGTTTGTCACATCCATCACCACTCCGCCCTGTTGCATCTTGGCGAAGCCTCTCTTCACCAATTCGGTGCCGAAGCGAAGGTTGGTCATGTCTAGCTCGAATGGCATCTCTTCACCACTCTGCCTTAGTTCTGGACGCTTATTTAGCACTTTCGAATGGCCCGTTCAAGTAATTGGGGCGCCCCTGATGATAATCAGTTCGAAAATCAGGATAAGAGTACGCACAAAGGGCGATTTTCTTGACCATGCGGCGGAAATTGAATAAACTTTGTGAACGATATGCGCAGTTTGATGGTTGCGAGACGAATGGGCAATATGCCTGAATCAGGAACGGTGAAGATAGCCAACCTTGTTTCAAGATTGAAGCAGGAAGGCAGGGACGTTCTTTCCTTTTCAATGGGAGAGCCCGATTTCCCCACCCCAGAGAATATAATGGAAGCTGCAAAGAGGGCTCTGGACGAAGGGTTCACACACTACACTCCCTCGGCCGGAATCCCCGAGCTGAGAGAACTGGTGTCGAGGAAAAGCGTCAGGGAGAATAACATTCCCTGCAACGCCTCTAACGTTCTTATCACTCCCTCCAAGCACGCCATCTTCATGAGCATGCTTGCCATAGTGAACGAGGGGGACGAGGTCATCATACCAGACCCTGCTTGGGGTACCTACGACGCATCCATCAGGTTAGCAGGTGGGAAGCCAAGATATGCCGTCCTCCATCAGGACAACGAGTTCAGAATGGACCCCGACGCCATTGCCGAAATCATCACACCCAGAACAAGCATGATCGTGGTCAACTCTCCATCCAACCCCACGGGTTCAGTGCTCGAACAAGGGGATATGAAGGGGATAGCCGACCTAGCGAAGGATCACGACATCACCATTCTATCGGATGAGGTGTACGAGCACATCGTTTACGAGGGAGAGCACATATCCATGGCCTCCATCGATGGGATGTTCGACCGCACCATCACTGTGAACGGATTCTCCAAGACGTATGCGATGACGGGTTGGCGTCTAGGGTGGGCGATCGCCCCTCCCGAGATCTTCAAGGAGCTGAGCAAGCTGCAGTCCCACTCGGTTACATGCGGGGTTTCATTCGCCCAGAAGGGAGGAATAGAGGCGCTGAAAGGTCCCCAGGACTCGGTAGCTAGTATGAAGGAGGAGTTCCGGATGAGGAGGGATCTTGTCTGTGACCTTATCGACGAGATTCCATTGCTCCACTGCAGCAAACCAAAGGGCGCATTCTATGTCTTCCCGTCATACGATTTTGAGATGAACTCGGAGGATTTCTGCACCTATCTGCTTGAGAAAGCGAATGTCGGGGTGACACCGGGCACAGCATTTGGGCCCAACAGTGAGGGGCATTTCCGCATCTCGTATGCCGCCTCCAGGGAATCTCTACAGGAAGGGCTTGAAAGGATAAAGGAAGCGCTTTCCAAACTCTGATTCAGCGGTTCTCGGGTGGGAGCATGTTGGGTATCGAGCCTTCGATGGGATAGTCGATATCGCAACTCGCGCATCTGATCTTCCCCGAGACGATATCCCCGTCCTTCTCCTCCCAGACCTCGAGCTCCAGAGGATGACCCTTGCAAACGGGGCAAGCTAGAATTTCCATAAGCTCTCTTTTCATGTGCCGTTCAATGGGCTCAAGGGAATTTATCATTTCTGCTGGGGAGAACAATTTTTAACTCACAGCTGCGTACCCTTTTTTGTGTTGAAGGTCGGGGTATTGGGCGTGGGTTCCATGGGTCAGAACCATGCACGCTTGTACGCGGACGTGGCCGAACTCGTGGGGGTCTTCGACGTTGATAAGAGCACCGCGAAAAGAGTCGCGGAAAGGTTCAGGACGAAGGCTTTCGATTCTCTTGATGAGTTCCTGGCAGAAGTGGAAGCTATCAGCATCTGTACCCCAACGGTCCTGCACCACGACCTCGCCAATAAAGCGATTGAAACCGGAGTTCATTTCTTGTTGGAGAAGCCCTTCACAGGTTCTTCGGTTAGGGCGGAAGAGATCTGCAGGCTTGCTGAAGATAGGGATATCGTTGTGGCCGCTGGCTTTGTGGAGCGCTTCAATCCTGTTGTCTCGGCTGCCAAGGAAGCGGTCGCCAATAATAGATTCGGGGAGGTCATCTCCATGGCCTCGAGGAGGGTTTCATCCCTTCCCAGCAGGATCAAGGATGTCGGGGTGATCATGGATCTGGCCATCCATGACATTGATGTGATGAGGTATATCACCTCTTCAGATGTGAACTCGGTCTACGCTCTTGGCGGGAAGTTCTCAAACAGCGATTTCGAGGATCACATTAACCTGCTGATGGAGATGGAGAACGGGATCAAATGCTTCGTGGAGGCCAACTGGCTCACACCGATGAAAGTCAGACGCGTCTCTCTAACATGCAGCCAGGGATTCGTCGATCTAGATTACATGACGCAGAGTTTGGAGGTCTGCTCCACCCGATTCCAGGAGATCGACCCGGGAGACCTGTTCCATCTACCGCTTGAACAGGATGTGAGGCGAATGTCAGTGAGGAAGGAAGAGCCTCTGAGGCGGGAACTAGAGTCATTCATGAGAGCTGTGGAGTCGAGGGGGAGGGCCGAGGTCGACGGCTGGGAGGCCGTGGCCGATCTAAGGGTTTGCGAAGCTGCATACGATTCCCTGAAGAAAGGCGCAAGAGTGGATGTCCTTTCGGCAAGTTTTTAAAAGATATTGTTCTACGCCTCAACAAGGATGCGAAATCCGCATTTGGAAGTGTGATCAGAATGAAGGTTGTTGATCTGCGGAGCGACACCGTGACCTTGCCCACACAGGAGATGATCCAGAGCATCATTGACGCTGAGCTTGGCGACGATGTGAGCGGGGAGGACCCCACCGTCAACAAGCTTGAGAATCTGGCCGCGGATATGTTTGGAACGGAAGCAGCCCTTCTTGTACCATCTGGGACCCAATCCAACCTGGTGAGCTTGATGGCACATTGCAGGCCTGGCGATGAGGTGATCATGGAGGCCGAGTCCCATGTCTATTTCTATGAGGTGGGAGGAATGTCTGCCATTGCCGGATTGATCCCAAGACTGGTCAAGGGGAAGAGGGGCGTCTTCACCCCCGAGCAGGTACAGGATGCTCACAGGGGATACAACATACACTTTCCCAATTCTTCTTTGGTCGAGATCGAGAACACACACAATCGAGCAGGCGGGACCATATGGAAAGTGGAAGAGGTGGCTGCTATTGCTAGGACGGCCAAAGATCTTGATATGGCCGTCCACATAGATGGCGCAAGAATCTTCAACGCCGCTGTAGCACTAAACGTATCGGTCAAGGAATACGCCCGTGAGGTGGACAGCATATCGTTCTGCCTGTCAAAAGGATTGGCCGCCCCGGTGGGATCATTAATTGTTGGGGATGAAGATTTCATCAAAAGGGCCAGGAAGATAAGGAAGATGCTTGGAGGAGGCATGAGGCAGGCAGGGATTATTGCCGCCCCAGGCATAGTGGCCTTGACCAAGATGGTCTCCAGGCTGGAGGAGGACCATAGAAACGCCAGAAGGCTCGCCTCAGGGCTCGAATCGATCCAGGATCTTTCAATAGACATGGAGTCGGTCCAGACTAACATCGTGGTGGTTGATGTGTCAAATACTGGAATGGACTCCGTCTCCTTCGCTGCCCTGGCCAGGGAAAAGGGCGTTCTGGTTTCCATCTTCGGACCTAGGACCGTGAGGTTCGTGACACATTACGGGATCGAATCCACGGACATCGATGAAACGCTGTCCAGGATAGACTCATCTTTTTGAGATCCTTTTACTCTTTCTTCCTTTTCCGATACCTGAGTAGTAGAATCCAGCATTTTCGCACATCTCCGCATCGAAGAGATCGCGCCCGTCCACGATCACTTTCGTCCTCATCCTACTGGATATGAAATCTAGGGTCAGTGTCTCATATATGGTGTGATCGGTAACAAAGATGGCACAGTCTGAACCATCCAGCGCTTCATCCAGTTTCTTGGTGAGTGGAGCCCTATACTCCTCATTCGCGTAGGGGTCGTGGACCACCACATCAGAATCCTCGATGAACTCGTCGATTATGGGCTTGGCCGGCGAGTTACGCGTATCACCGGAATCTTTGAGAAATCCCAGGCCAAGGATCGTGACCCTTGCCCCCTCGATGTCGACACCTGCCTCCGCCATGGCTATTCTAGCAAGCTGCGCAAGATGGATGGGCATCATGTCGTTGATCTTTCTCGCTACTGGGATGAGGTCCGTTGTGTCCTTGGACACGGATGAAACCAGGAGCCATGGGTCCTTTGGAATGCAGTGGCCTCCAACACCTGAGCCTGGATAGTGCATATCTCGGAAGGGAGATGTGTTGACCAGTTTCCGGATCTCAAAAGCATCAGCCCCCAACTCTTCGCAAGCAAGGGCGATCTCGTTCGCGAAAGCGATCTGCACATCCCTGTATGCATTCTCCACGGTCTTCGTGATCTCAGCGGACAGCATATCAGTCTCGTGAATTTCGGCATCTACCAAGCGGGAATAATATGCCCTTGCCTTCTTGATCGATTCCTCATCAAGGCCTCCAAGCGTTCTTTGATAGGTACTCATATTCAACAGGAGTCTCCCAGGCATGACTCTCTCGGGACAGTGCACTAGCAAGAAGTCTTTCCCTGCTTTGAGGCCACTCTCCTCCTCGAGTATGGGTAGGACCATTCCGTCCATGGTTCCAGGTGGAATGGTGGATTCGATTGATATCAGAGTGCCATTGGCCATGTTCCTCCCGATGTCTCTGATTGCATTCTCAAGAGGCTCCAAGTTAGGTTTTCTCTTCTCCTCCATTGGAGTATTCACGCAGACGAACACCGCATCAGTTCCAGAGATTGCGGAGGTATTGTTGGAGGCAGTAAGAAGCCCTAAGGACACAACCCTTTCCAGCAGTTCGTCCAATCCAGGTTCCTCTCCCTTGAGCGGGTTCCTGCCTGCATGGATGTGGGACACCCGAATCTCGTCCTTGTCGATTCCAATGACCTTAACGCCGCTCTCTGCCAGCTTGCAGGCGAGCGGGAGACCTACGTATCCCAGCCCAACTACCGACACCGTGTCCTCGTTCATCATCCTCCAAATGGGAGTGCGTCCAATAAATGTATCCTCCTCATCGATACGGTTATAGTCTCAGTCAAGGATTCATTGATATCTAAGACCGGGGGAACGGCGGACACCATCGTTTTTCCGGGCATCAGGGGGGTTCACAGAATTGGGGGACAGACCGCCGACTTCCCAAGGCCGTCCAGCAACTTGGAGTGCATTATTCCTCACCATATTATCTGCCGTGTTGATCATGGGCGCATTCATAATTCCTATCCATCCGGTCATAGCCGAGGCGGGGGAGTGGACATCGACCGTGATCGACGACGAGGGCGATGTCGGTCAGTACTCATCCATTGCCATCGATCCCGAAGGCGATGTCCATATCAGCTATAGCGATCAGACAAATGAGAATCTGAAGTACGCAAGTAACGAAAGCGGTCAATGGCACCTGACCGTGGTAGATAGTGAGATGACCGTGGGAGCCTGGACCTCGATTGCGGTGGATTCAGAGGGCAACTCCCACATAAGTTATATGAACTACACCCTCGGAGAGTTGAAGTACGCAACCGGTGCTTGGATAGGCTGGTCGAACCAGACCGTTGATAATTCGACCGTCGCGGGAAGATACTCCTCTATCGCTCTCGACGAAGATGATAAGGTCCACATCTCGTACTATGACAGCACCAATAACAATCTCAAATACGCCACAAACTTCAATGGAT